>JAQXNP010000173.1 GCA_029098065.1 Clostridiales bacterium
GAGATGGCGTCCCGGCCAAATTTTCCGCGGATGCGGTCCATGGTTTTCTCCAGCTGTTCCGCCCGCTCCCGGCGGGGAGCGGCCTGGGGCTCCAGCAGATCCAGCTGCTCGGCGGCCTCCCCGGCGGGCAGCAGATTCTGAGCGGTGATCGTGAGGGCCCGGACCGGTGCCCTTGGATTCCAGCACTCTTTCAGCAGCTCCATGGCGGCCTGTGTGATCTCCCGGGCCAGAAAGGTGGGGACAGAGAGGCCTCTCTGGCGGGAGATATCCCTGAAGTTGGGATCCCGGACGGTGATGCTCACTGTGGCGCATTTCATATCCAGGCGGCGCAGCCGCATCGCCACCTCATCGGAGAGCATGGCCGCACCGGCATGGAGCTCCTCCCAGCCCAGCAGATTCTTGGAAAAGGTAAGGCCGTTGCCCACGGACTTGGGCGGCGGCAGTTCCCGGGCGGGGACCACCGGAGCGTGTTCGGTTCCGGCGGCGTAAGAGTGAAGCGCGGCACCCTGCCTGCCCATGAGGGCGACCAGGGCTTTCTCGTCAAACCGGGCCAGATCGCCGATGGTCCGGATGCCGTATTCTCCCAGAGTCCGTTCCGCTGTCCGGCCCACGAAGATCAGGTCTTTCACCGGAAGAGGCCACAAAAGCGCCTGAAAATTCTCCCGGGTGATGACGGTGGTGGCGTCCGGCTTTTTGTAATCGCTTCCCATTTTGGCGAAGATCTTGTTAAAAGATACTCCCACTGAGATGGTCAGTCCGAGTTCTTTTCGGACGACCCGGCGGATCTCGTCTGCCAGCCCCTTTCCGTCGGTGTGGAAGAGATGCAGGGAGCCGGTGACATCCAGCCAGCTCTCATCAATGGAAAAGGGCTCCACCAGATCGGTGTAGCGCTCATAGATGTCGTTGACCTTCTTGGAATAGAAGCGGTACTGATCGTGGTGAGCGGGGAGGAGAAACAGGCCGGGGCACTTTTTCCGGGCCTGCCAGATGGTCTCGGCGGTCTGGAAGCCGCAGGCCTTGGCGGGCTCGTTTTTGGCCAAAATGATGCCGTGGCGGCTGGAGGGATCCCCGCACACCGCCGCCGGTTTGTCCCGGAGCTCGGGATGGCTCAGCAGTTCCACCGAGGCATAAAAGCTGTTCAGATCACAGTGCAGGATCACCCGGTCCATGTCCACGCCCCCTTTTCTCCATATTAGCACATTTGTTCGACCATAGCAAGAGGAAACCGCCGGAAGGAGAAAAAAGGAGGCCGCCCAATGTGGGCGGCCTCCAATCTGGAGTTGGTTCAGATGATCCCCAGCATGGCCAGCACCAAAAGAATGGCGGTGACCAGCACCACAGCGGAGACGGCGGTTGGGGCATAGTTGAATCTGGGTTTCTCCCCAGTGGGCAAGTGCTGGCTGGGGGCCACCAGGTGGGCCTTCCGCAGAGCGCTGGATACCGGGGGATAGAGCAGCATGATAAGGGCGGAGTTAAGGGTGCCTTTTACCAGGTTGAAAGGGATGATCAGGGTGGGCAGCATGTCCACCACGGCCTCCCGGGGCATGTGATAGAAGATTGGAGTGAGGATATAGTTCCACAGCACCATCACCACGGTAAGGCAGAGCACGCCGACAACCAGTCCCAGGACGGCGGAGGAGGTCTTATGCTTGCGGCGGTAAATATAGACCGCCGGACAGACAAAGACCGAGGTGGCGATGGCATTCATGATGAGGCCGATCCAACCGGTATCGCTGACGGTGAGGAACTCCAGAAAGGGGACCAGGATGGACATGACCAGGGCGGCCAGGGGGCCGAACAGGAAGCCGCCGATGGCGATGACAGTGTCTTTCACGTCCAGGCTGAGGAAGCCGCCGATGGGCGGGATGATCTTGCAGATAGCCATGACCGCGTAGGCCAGAGCGGTGAGCATGCCAAGGGTAACCAGGGTTTTGACGTCGGACAGGGGGGAGCGGCGGGAATTGTCCGCGGCAGAGGACAGCGTTTCAGAGGACATAAAAATACTCCTTTTTTGTTTCAGTAACACCTGAAAGTTCATGCCTTCCAGGTGTAAAACAAAAAGGAGCGTGCGTTTGCTTCACACATCTTCTTCCATCCAGACTTCGCGTTCCGACAAAGACGCGTCACTGTCGGTCCCGGAAGTTCGCCGGGTCAGTGGTCGTTTCCGGCCAGTCGCGGACTATACCGCCGATCGGGATTTTCACCCTGCCCTGAAGACATTTGTTCAGTTGTCCCAAGCCATATTATAGCGGATTCAAGAGAAAATGCAAGAGGAAATTATTGCTGGCACAAATGTTCCATATTTTCTTGACTATCCGCCGGGGATTGGGTACAATAGGAAGCAGAAAGAGAGAAGGGGGCGTTTGTTTTGGGGCGGATGAGAAACTGCTGTTTTTCCGGCCACAGGCCCGACAAGCTGCCCTGGGGCTCCGATGAGACCGACCCCCGCTGTCTGGCGCTGAAGGAGCGCATTCGCGCCGAAGTGGAGCGGGCCTATGATGAAGGATACCGTCACTTCATCTGCGGGATGGCCCGGGGGGCGGACTTCTATTTTTGCGAGGCGGTCCTGGAGCTGCGGGACCAGCGGCCCGGGGTGACGGTGGAGGCGGCCATCCCCTGTGAGGAGCAGGCCGCCCACTGGTCCGAGCGGGACCGGGACCGGTATTTCCGGCTGGTGGGGCTGTGTGACTTTGAGACGATGGTCCAGCACCGCTATGACAGGGGCTGCATGCTCCGCCGGAACCGGTACATGGTGGATCACGCCTCCCGGCTGATTGCCGCCTATGATGGGACACTGGGGGGGACTATGTACACCATCACCTATGCCAACCGGAAAGGGTTGGAGGTTATTTTGCTGAATATCGAAGAATAGAGGCAGCTGGCGCTGGGCGCCGGCTTTTTTGCGGCCATATTTCTGCAAATGCAGAAATATGGCTTGACATTGAACTTCTGCAAATGTAGAATATAGATGAGGAAAGGAGGCTTTATCCATGGAACAGGAGGAGAAGCGCTGCCGTCTGCCCGAGTCTGAGCTGGACGTGATGCTGGCGGTGTGGAAAAAAGGCGGCCAGGCCAGCGCTCCGGAGATCGGAGAGGGTCTGGGCCGTCAGCTGACGGCCAGCGCCCTCCACAGCTATCTGAAGCGGCTGGAGGAAAAAGGGTTCCTCTCCTGCCGGAAGGAGGGGAAGGTGAACGTCTATACCGCTCTGGTCAGCGAGGACAATTACCGCCGCGCGGAGAGCGGGAGCGTACTGGAAAAGCTCTATGGCGGTTCCCTCAAGACCTTTGCGGCCGCCCTGTGGGATGGTGGAAAGCTGTCTGCGGCGGAGGTTGCGGACCTGCGTTCCTATCTGGATGAACTGGAAAAGGGAGGAACGTGATGAAGGACCTGTTTTTGAGGGTGCTGGCCGTCTCTCTGGCGGTGTCCGTCCCGTTGCTGTTCCTGCTGCTTTTCCGGAACGGGATGGAAAAGCGGTATGCCCCCCAGGTCCGCTGGGGGCTGTGGCTGGGTCTGAGCCTGCTCCTGCTGCTGGGCTGCGTCCGGGTGGAGCGGACGCCGGTGGTCGTAGTGGAGGCTCCGGATTACGCCGTCACGGTTCCCGCCGTACCCCGCCGGAGCGCCGGACAGGCGGCGTCTGTCCCGCCGGGGACGGCGGGACAGGGCGGCCCGGCAGCCCCGGTCCGGACCGGTGAGGACTCACAGCAGGAGGAAACGGATTCCCAGGCATCCGCCGGGATCACCATCTCTCTGACGGAGCTGCTCTCCCGGCTGTGGCTGGGCACGGCCGCCGCTCTGGTGATCTGGCAGGTGCTCCGCTATTGCCTGCTCCGCAGGCGTCTGCTCCGCCGCGCTGTCCCGGCAGAGGAGCCGGAGGGAGAGGCCCGGGCGCTGGGACTGGAGGGGAGAATGCGTTTTTACCGGTGCGGCGGCATCTCCGGTCCGGTGACTCTGGGGCTCATCCGTCCGGTGATCCTCCTGCCCGGGGAAGGGGCCCCTCCGCTGGCCATCCGCCACGAGCTGTTCCACGTAAAGCGGCGGGACATCTGGGGGAAATGCCTCATTTTTCTGGCCTGCGCGGTCCACTGGTTCAATCCTTTGGTGTGGCTCATGGCCCGGACCGCCGGCCGGGACGCGGAGGCCGCCTGTGATGCTCAGGTGGTGGCCGGGATGGACATGGCGGGCAAGCGGGCCTACGGCGAGCTGCTGCTGGCTTCCGCCGGGGGTGGGCGGTCCCTGCCCTTTGCCACCCGGTTCGGCGGGGGTAAACAACAGATGAAGTCCCGTCTCACCCAGCTTTTCCGACCCGGAAAGGTCAGCCGTGCTCTGGTGTGCGGGATTCTGGGGGCAGCCCTGCTCCTCAGCGGTCTGGTGGCCTGCCGGGACGGGGAGGGGGAACTGGCCGACGGACTCTACTGTTCTCCTGCGGCTGATGTCACTTATCCGGCGGAGGAGGGAGTAGGGACCATGCGCTTGTCCCTGCTGGCCTATGATGAAGTCTTGGGTCCCAACGGCAAGCCCCTGGGGGACTACACCTTGCCCCTGGCGGAGGAGGTCCGTCTGGAGTGGGCGGGGACGGCAGAAACCATCGGTTTTTCTGGCCGACAGGAGGCCATCCTCAGCTTTCTTACTCTTCTCCGGCAGGAGACCTATTCCGGTGTCACCGATTACCTGGTGGCCCAGGTGGCCGGCGGGGAGATTGTCGGGCTCTCCCGGACCCGGGTGTCCGCAGAGGGACCCTGCTATTTCAATGACGACTACAGCTTCGCCCTCCGCCTGCCCGACAGCTGGGCGGGACAGTATACGGTGGAGGAGGGGGGCATGGTCATGACCTTCTACCAGACCGCAGCCCGCCGGGCGGAGGACTCCACCGCCGGGGTGCTGATGGACCTGGTGGTGACCGCCCCGGAGAACTTTGAGGAGGTCTATGGCGATAAGGATCTGGAGGGGATGTATGAAGCCGGCGGCCCCTGGATCAAGGTCCTCTTCCGGGGGCAGGACATGGTCATCTACGCCCAGATCGACCCGGCGGCCTTCCCGGAGCCGGCCAAAAACAAGACCGAGGAGACCTATCTCACCCTGGCCCGTGACGCCATAGATACGTTAGGCCCCGAAGCCCTGCTCTTCCCGGCGGGAGGGGAGAGCGGGAACAAGGAAGATACCGGGGAGGCCCCCGGCTTTGAGGAGACCCCGCTGACCGCCCTCATCCGGGAGCGGCACACTGAGATGGCCCGGCTCACCAGCCTCTACATGGGCCCGGACATGGACGAGGAGGGGGCCCGCTACTTCACCCCGGAGGAGCTGAAGACCCTCAACTACGGCTTCAACGGCGCCGATGCGGCCCCCGAGCCCCAGGGCTATGTCTTCTGGCCCATCCGGAACGCCCCGACGAGCCGGGAGGCGCTGGTGACCCAGCTCTACAACTGCTTTGTGCCTGAATTGGCCGACGACAGGTACAGCTTCACCCTTCTGGGCTACAGCGCCCCATGCCTCTTTGCCGACGGGCAGATGTGGCACCGCGTCACCAACTGGGGCGAGTCTACCCTGTTCGAATACGATTGGAATACCCTGGAGATCGTGAGCCAGTCGGAGGATGTGATTGTCTACCGCCTCTCCGGCTATGCAAACTTCGACGACCCGGAGGCCCTCAAGACCTGGGAGTACGCCCTCCGCCGGGACGATGTGGGCGGCGGCGTGGAGCTGTGGCGCTATTCGGAGATCCGGGAGGTCACGCCTCTGACATTCCCGTCTGCCGGAGACCTGTCGGCCGCCGCTGTCAGCTACGAGCAGATGATGGATTGACTGACCATCGATGGCTTTGCCCTGGGGACTCCCTTTGAGGAGCTGCCGGCCTCCTTCCGTTCCACCCTGACCAAGGTGGGAGCGGAGGATCTGTTGGAGGAGGGGGCAGGCATCTGGACCAGCTACACCGCCCCGGGCATCGAGATCGTGACCACTCAGGTGAATCCGGACTGGGAGCTGCTGGAGGACTGGGAGCGGGATCAGGTCGTGGGCAAAGAATATCTGTCCATCGTCCGGATCACGGACAGCGCCTATGCCACGGCGGCGGGCCTCCGGGTGGGAGACCGCCTGGAGCGGTGCGGGGAACTGGGCTATGACAGGGTCCCCCTCAGCGGGAACCGTTATCAGGTGGGCCTGCCGTCCCTCACCCTGACGGTGGAGGACGGCATCATCACGGCCATGGAGTCCTGTGACGGGCTCCGCTATGTGGGATCCATCTTCTATTGAGACCAGTTCTTGATAAAAAGCTTTAAAGCTTTTTATAGCGCCACAGGCGTGTCAAGAACTGTATGAGACGGCGCGGCGTGCGCCAGCACGCCGCAAGTGTGCGCAGCACACGGGATCCTTGATTCAATTTTTGAATCAAGGATCAGTGTGAGGTTGAGGGCAGTCCTCTGCCGAACAGAAAAAATGAACCGGCCCGGGACCTAATGGTCCCGGGCCGGAGTTTTTGCGGCTTATTCCGCCTCCACCTTCAGACTGTCGCCCTCGGCGGTGACGGTAATTTTAGAAATCGGTTCCATATAGCTGTCGATGATCCTGGTGGCAATGGGGTCCTCCAGATCCTTCTGAATCTGACGGCGCAGGTTCCGGGCGCCATAGGTCTGGGAGAAGGACTTCTTTACCAGATAGTCCAGCAGGTCCTCCCCATAGGTGAAGGCAATGCCCTTGTCCCGGAGGTTGTCGGACAGTTCCTTAAGCATGATCCTGGCGATCTCCTTGAAATTGTCCTCGGTGAGCTTGTTGAAGTAGACGATCTCGTCCACCCGGTTGATAAACTCGGGCCGGAGGAAGCCCTCCAGAGCCTTCATGGCCTTGGCCTTACCCTGCTCGTCCTCGGTGCGGCCGAAGCCCACCGCTCCGGTGGAGCCGGAGGTGGAGCCGGCGTTGGAGGTCATGACGATGACCGTATTTTCAAAGTTTACATTCCGGCCCTGGGCATCGGTGATGTGGCCGTCGTCCAGGATCTGCAGCAGGATGTTCAGCACATCGGGGTGGGCCTTCTCGATCTCGTCAAAGAGGATGACGCAGTAGGGCTTGCGGCGGACCTTCTCGGTGAGCTGGCCGGCCTCGTCATAGCCCACGTAGCCCGGGGGAGAGCCGATGATCCGGGAGACGGAGAACTTCTCCATAAACTCGGACATATCCAGCCGGATGAGGGACTCGGGGGAGTTGAACATGTC
>JAQXNP010000174.1 GCA_029098065.1 Clostridiales bacterium
GAGTGGACCAGAGTGGGGAAAGCCGCTTTGATGCGGTTTTGACCCTTGACAATCTGCCTGTGGAAGAATAAAATATATAAAATTTTGCGCAGTCATCATACAAAGAAAAGGAGATGCCATATGGTCAATACTAACGCCGCCCAGAAGTTTTTGAAAAGGGGCCTGACCTTCGACGATGTGCTCCTCATCCCCGCGGAGAGCAATGTGCTCCCGGCGGACATTGATCTGCATACCCACCTGACAAAAAAGATCGTCCTCAATATCCCCCTGATGAGTTCGGCCATGGACACCGTCACGGAATCCCGGATGGCGATTGCCATCGCCCGGGAGGGCGGCATCGGCATCATCCACAAGAATATGTCCATCGGCCAGCAGGCCGAACAGGTGGACATGGTAAAGCGCAGCGAGAACGGCGTTATCACAAACCCCTTTTTCCTGGCGCCCGGCCACACGCTGGCGGAAGCGGATGCCCTTATGGCCAAGTACCGCATTTCCGGCGTGCCCATCTGTGACCACGGCAAGCTGATCGGTATTATCACCAACCGGGACATGAAGTTTGAAGTGGACATGTCTCAGCTCATTGATAATGTGATGACCAAGGAGAATCTGGTTACCGCCAAAGAGGGGATCACCCTGGAGGAGGCCAAGGAGATCCTCCGCCGCCACAAGATTGAGAAACTGCCGCTGGTGGATGACGAGGGCCGGCTGAAAGGCCTTATCACCATTAAGGATATTGAGAAAGCTCAGGTCTATCCCAATTCCGCCCGGGATGAGAAGGGCCGTCTGCTGGTGGGCGCCGCTATCGGTGTCACTTCGGACGTGATGGACCGGGTGTCTGCCCTGGTGGATGTCGGAGCGGATGTGCTGGTTCTGGATTCCGCCCACGGACACAGCCACAATATCATCGAGTGTGTCAAGCGGATCAAGGCGATCTATCCGGATGTTCAGCTGGTGGCGGGCAACGTAGCCACCGCCGAGGCCACCCGCGCTCTCATTGAAGCCGGCGCTGACGCGGTCAAGGTGGGAATCGGTCCCGGCTCTATCTGCACCACCCGGGTGGTGGCGGGCATCGGCGTTCCCCAGATCACTGCGGTCTATGACGCTGCCTGCGTGGCAAAAGAGTATGGCGTGCCCATCATCGCCGACGGCGGTGTGAAGTATTCCGGAGATATTACCAAGGCCATTGCGGCGGGCGGCGATGTGGTGATGCTGGGCTCCCTGCTGGCCGGATGCGAGGAGTCTCCCGGAGAGACTGAGGTCTACCAGGGCCGTCAGTTCAAGGTCTACCGCGGTATGGGTTCTCTGGGCGCCATGGCCAAGGGCTCCAAGGACCGCTATTTCCAGGAAAACAACAAGAAACTGGTCCCCGAAGGGGTGGAGGGCCGTGTGCCTTACAAGGGATCGGCCTCTGAGACCGTCTATCAGCTCATCGGAGGTCTGCGGGCCGGTATGGGCTATTGCGGCTGCGGCACGGTAAAGGACCTCCAGGAGAAGGCCCAGTTCATCCAGATCACCGCTGCCGGTCTGAAAGAATCCCATCCTCACGACATTTATATCACGAAGGAAGCTCCCAACTATACGCTGAATCCCCAGTAATCGAAAAATATCAGGGGCCGTGCCGGAATTACCGGCGCGGCCCCTTTTTGCGGTGATATGGAGGAGAGAGACGGCGCTTGAATCAAATAAGGCCCCGGACACAGTTGGTGTCCGGGGCCTTTGCGCTGTCTGGATTACTGATGATCCGCGCCGGTGAGGTAGTTATAGAAGGCCTTGTTGACATAGAGGTCAACCAGATCCACGGACAGATCAGGGGCCTTTTCCTTTACCACCTTGGCGATGGCTTCGGTGCCGTCCACGGTGGAGAAGGGATGGATGGAGTAAGGTCCATTGTGGATCACGTTGTCTTTGATGAGGGTGTAGTTCTCGGTGTCAGCCATGGGGACGGTAGAGGTGTACAGCGGCTGCCACCAGGCACCGTAGAGCAGGGCCACAGTGGGCTTTCCGTTTTCGTCGGTGTTGGTGTCCCACTTCTTGGCGTACTGGGCAATGATGCCGTCAAAGGCGTTCTTGTCAGCCACGGTGTTGAACTCCAGCTTCATGTCGTACTCAGTGGCGTAGCAGAGCCAGCGGTCGGTGCCCTCGATGGGCTTGAGCTGATAGGTGGGGGTGGATTCCGCCTTGGTAGGATCGCCCCACTCCACCATGTACTCGTAGATGGAGGTCTTGGGCTCCAGCGCCACTTTGGCGTCGATGCCCTCGCTGTTCAGCAGCGCGATGAGCTGGACGGCGTGGGTAATGTCGCTGTGGCCGTACTGGAGGGTGTACTTGGGCAGGAAGTTGGCGTTGTAGCCGTCATACTTCAGGTTATAGCCGGTGGAAGCGCCTTCAATGACCAGGTCGGCGCCCAGCTGAGAGAGGGTGGGGTCATCAAAGTTGCCGAAGGTGGCCCAGGCGGACTGGAGCTTCTGGGAAATGTCAGGATCGCTGGCCATGCCCAGATAGTTGCGGCCCTTACCGGCGATGTTCACCGCGTTCATCAGCAGCTGAGCGGCGGTATCTCCGTCCAGAGCGGCGGAGAAATTCCAGGTTCCGGAGGCCAGAGAGGCGTCCAGAGCGGCGGCCACATATTTGGCGCAGCCGTCCGGAACGGTGTTCACGCCCGTCAGGGAGCCGGCAGCCTTTTCATCGGAGTAGACCAGAGCCAGTTCCTTCAGGCCGCAGTTTTCCACCGCGGCTTTGACAGCGGCGGCCACACTGGTACCCGTCATCTTGGAGGCGTCGCTGCCGAAGATCTTGGCCAGGGCGGCGTTAAAGGTATCGGCGGACACGGTGCCCTTCATGGGAGAAATGCCGAAATACGCCTGGAGATATTCACTGGCCTTTTCATCCACAGGGAGAGTATCCACATACACACCGTAGTTCTCGCCGTCATAGCCGATCTGGGCGCCAAGGGCCTTGGAGGTGGCACGGATGGGAAGATAGGTGGTGCCGTTTTCCAGATAAACGTCCACGGGAGTGCCGGAGACGTTGGTAGGCTCCAGTTTGTCCCCGTCTACAAAGACATTCAGTCCGGTATGAACCTTGATGTCCTTGGGGACCAGGTCGGCAGCGGCAGGGACCACCACAGTGGCAGTCAGAGCGGCAGCCAGGGAGATGCTGAGGATGCGGCTTTTCTTGCTCATACAATTTGCTCCTTTCCTTTTGTGACACGGAATATCGCCATCACATCATTGTGAGTGCGGACAGAGGAAGTTAACGCTTGCCCTTGTCGTAGATCTCGCCCAACGCCCTGGGAGAGCGGTTGTTCTTGGAGAAGAAGACCAGGAGAAGCAGAGTGATGATATAGGGCAGAGTCATGAACAGATCCGAGAAGGCGGAGGCCAGACCC
>JAQXNP010000175.1 GCA_029098065.1 Clostridiales bacterium
GGGGTAAAAAACACCTTCTGGGGCTTCAGCCTCAAAACCCCCGGGGGCCCGGCACCCCGCGGCGTCCCGGGCCCCGCTTTTTATTCTCCGCCGGCCGGTCAGGCAGAGGCAATGATGCACAGCATGAAGATGAGCCAGACAAGAGAAAATCCGATCAGACACCCGCCGAACTTTTTGGAGATGCGGTGGTCCCGCTTGACCAGCGGGTGATCCAGACCGGAAAAGAGATCCACCCGGATAACAAAGAAGGCCCACCCCGCATAAAATGAGAGCAAATACCAGACAAAGCACCATTTGGAGCAGTTTGCTGTTTCCCATGGCGCTTCCTCCCGCGGCAGGGACGCCGCCTGAGCTGTTTTTGCCTCCCGATCGATCCTGCTCCCGCAGAAGCGGCGGCAGTTTGCCTGTCTGACCGGTTCCGGTTGGCCGGGACACTGCCGCAGACCGTTTTCCACGGCGTTTCCTTTTGTGACACGGTCCTGCTGCGCTCTGATTTATAATATTATAGCAAATCCTGCCCGCGCGTGCAAATTGTCCGCCGGGTTCGGGAGACCTTTTCCGCTCAGACACGCCGGGCGGCGGGATTGACCAAAGATCCGCCGCCTTGACGTTTGGCAGGGTTTGTTATAATATTACACTGTATAATTATCTCTATCCTGAGACAGTGAGGAAACACCATGGCAAGCAAGAAAACCGCCTATGACAACAGTTCTATCTCCGCCCTGAAGGGGGCGGACCGGGTCCGGAAGCGTCCGGGCGTCATCTTCGGCTCCGACGGGCTGGACGGCTGTGAGCACGCCGTCTTTGAGATCCTCTCCAACGCCATCGACGAGGCCAAGGAGGGGCACGGAAGCCTCATCACCGTGAAGCGGTTCCTGGACAAGTCCATCGAGGTGGCCGACCAGGGCCGGGGCTGTCCGGTGGACTGGAACGAGAAGGAGGGCCGTTTCAACTGGGAGCTGGTCTTTTGTGAACTCTACGCGGGGGGCAAGTACGGCGGCGGGGAGGACAACTACGAGTACGCCCTGGGCCTCAACGGCCTGGGCTCCTGCGCCACCCAGTACGCCAGCGAATATATGGATGTCACCGTCCGCCGGGACGGAAAGAAGTATACCCTCCATTTTGAGAAGGGCGAAAATGTGGGGGGACTCTGCTCCGAACCCACGGACAAGGGGAAAAAGACGGGCACCACGATCCGCTGGCGGCCCGATCTGGAGGTGTTTACCGACATCGACATCCCGGCGGAGTATTACACCGATGTGATGAAGCGGCAGGCGGTGGTCAACGCCGGGGTGACCTTCCGCTTCCTCAACGAGACCGCCCCGGGGAAGTTTGAGACCACCGATTTCCTCTACGAAAACGGCATTGTGGACTACGTGAGGGAACTGGCCGGGGAGGGCACAATGACTCAGCCGGTGTTCTGGCAGACCGAGCGGAAGGGCCGGGACCGGGCGGACAAACCGGAATACAAGGTGAAGCTGTCGGTCTCCTTCTGCTTTTCCAACCGGGTGAATCTCATTGAGTATTACCACAACTCCTCCTGGCTGGAGCACGGAGGCTCCCCGGAGAAGGCGGCCAAGTCCGCCTTTGTCTCCGCCATCGACGGCTATCTCCGCCGGCAGGGGAAGTACCAGAAAAATGAGAGCAAAATCACCTGGAATGACATCGCCGACTGCCTGGTCATGGTGTCCAACAATTTCTCCACCCAGACCTCCTATGAGAACCAGACCAAGAAGGCCATCAACAACAAGTTCGTTCAGGAGGCCATGACGGACTTCCTCAAGAGCCAGATGGAGGTCTACTTTATCGAAAATCCCTTCGACGCCGAGAAGATCGGCGATCAGGTGCTCATCAACAAGCGCAGCCGGGAGAGCGCGGAAAAGGCCCGGGTGACCATCAAGAAAAAACTCACCGGGGCCATGGACCTGTCCAACCGGGTGCAGAAGTTCGTGGACTGCCGCACCAAAGACCCGGAGCGCCGGGAGCTCTATATCGTGGAGGGCGACTCGGCCATGGGGGCGGTGAAGCTGTCCCGGGACGCGGAGTTCCAGGGCATCATGCCGGTGCGGGGCAAGATCCTCAACTGCCTGAAGGCCGACTACGGCCGGATCTTCAAGTCGGAGATCATCACCGACCTGCTGAAAGTGCTGGGATGCGGCATCGAGGTCACCGACAAGCGGGCCAAGGATCTGCCCGTCTTTGACCTGATGAACCTCCGGTGGAACAAAGTGGTTATCTGCACCGACGCCGATGTGGACGGATACCAGATCCGGACCCTGATCCTGACCATGCTGTGGCGGCTCACGCCCACCCTCATCAAGCGGGGATACGTGTATATCGCCGAGTCGCCGCTGTATGAGATCAGCTACAGGGAAAAGACCTGGTTCGCCTACTCCAACAAGGAGAAGGACGATATCGTGAAGGAGATCGGCGCCGACAAAAAGATTTCCATCCAGCGCTCCAAAGGCCTGGGCGAGAACGAACCCGAGATGATGTGGCTGACCACCATGAACCCGGAGACCCGGCGGCTCATCAAAGTTATGCCGGAAGACGCGGAGGCCACCGCCCGGATGTTCGACCTGCTGCTGGGGGACAATCTCCAGGGCCGGAAGGACCACATCGCGGAAAACGGATATAAATTCCTGGAACTGGCGGATATCTCATAAAAACAGAGCAGAACACACAACATCAAAAAGGAGGCATTCCACATGAAAGGCAAACGAATCCTGTCCCTGGCGATGTCCCTGGTCATAGCGGTGTCCCTGGCCGCCCCCGCCCTGGCGGCGGAGGGGGCTTCTCCCGCCCCGCTGTACGGTGACGCCGAGGTGGAGGCGTATCGGGCCGCCCACCCCGGCGAGCTGGAGGCCCTGACCACCGAAATGCTGCTGGAGGGGCAGGGCTATCAGGACCGGACCCCCATGGAGCGGTACATGGAGGACTATGGCCTGGACAGCGAAGAGGAGGCCCGGGCCAGCCTGCTGGGGACCTACGTCAGATACCGGGAGATGGCGGCGCAGGATCAGGAGCAGGCGGAGGCCTACCGGGCGGAGGACCCGGCGAGCTGGGAGAACTTTGACCCCGACGCCTTCTTCGCGGAAAACCTTGACTACTGTGATAGCAAGGAGGAGTACATGACCTCGTGGTACCTCCTCACCCGGGAGGAGTTCGAGGACAGCATGTACGTAATGTACATGGACGACCGGGCCTACTATGACGGCGCGGAGGATGACTGGGGTTCCCCTTCCATCTCCGGGGGCGGATTCTCCCTGGTGGCCAACGGCGTGTACATCGGCTCCGAGGCCGACGGCACAGTCCGGCTGGAGGGCGGGGTGAGCTATGCCTCCGCCGAGACGCTGAACGCCGTCCTGGGCACCAGCCTCACGGGGGAGGAGCTGCCCATCCGCCGGTGCGCCGAGGAGGCGGGCTGGGACGTGGCGTGGAACGCCGGAAACGGCCAGGCGGTGCTGTTGGACCGGGAGAGACTGCTCACCGGCGTGATTACCCCCTACGGCTGGACAGAGGAGGATCTGTCCGGGCTGGACCGGCTGATGGAGCGGCTGCTGGCCGCCGCCGGAACCGAGGCGGGGCAGAGCTACCGGACCACCGAGACCTGTGACATCACCTTCACCGCCTTCAACTCCATCGACGGAGACAAGACGTATACCGCCCGGGTGAACGCGGAGGTGCTGGCCCGGGACAACGTCTGGCAGGTGACGCTGACAGCCAATGCCGCCCAGCTGCTGGAACTCTTCTCCGAAGAGGTACGGCAGGCCCTGGCCGCCGAGATGCCCAAGGCATCCTTCCAGGACCTGAAGACCATGCTGAGCGGGCTGAAAGCGGAGATCATCTGGAACGGGGACGAGGGGACCATGTATGTCAACGCCCCCTTCCTGTCCGTTTTTGACGACAGCATCACAGAGAACACCTGGTTCTCCTTTGACGCCCCCGTGGTGACGCCCGGGACGGGCATCACCTGGAACACCGCGGAGATGCTCTATGAGAGCCTGCTCAGCGACAGCGAGAGCGCCTGGCTGGGGGCGGAGTATGCCTATACGGACTGGGTCAACCAAAAGGCGGCGGTATATACCCTCTTCGGCCCCCGGGCCGTCACCGAGAAAGGCGGAACCATCACCTGGAAGCTGGACGCCGGAACGGTGGGAGCGGCTCTCTCCACCGCCCTGGGCAGCGAGGACGTGACGGCGGAGATGGCGGAAAAGCTCTTCAAGGAGTTTGATCTGACCCTGTCTGTGGACGGCGGCGGGGCCGTGTCCGCGGATGTGACCATCCGGCCCGACATGGACGCGGCAGCCTGGCTGGCCATGGGGGATCCCGTCTCTTACGACGCCGGGGAAACGGCTCTGATGACCTGGATCATGAACCTGCTGGACTTCCGGCTGGACGCCCACAGCTCGGGCACTGCCGATCAGGCCGTGGGAACCATGGAGTTCCACTGGAAAAACCAGTTCAAGCTGGAACTGAAGAGCCAGGCTGCCCGGAAGAAGACCGGCGATGTCCCCGCCATCCAGCCTCCCGAGACGGCGGAGATCCTGCCGGTGTGAGTGCGGAGGAATGGTGTCCCTGACCCGGAACAGGAGAACGAGCGGTTCCGCTGATGAAACAGGAGGAGAGACCCATGAAAAGAACGCGCATTTGTTCCGCGCTGATCTGCCTGGCCCTACTGATTTCCCTGATACCCTCCGCCCGGGCGGCGGCTCTGACCCGCCCCAGCTGGTGCCCAGAGGAGGAGTATGTGGTCTTCCAGGGCAGCGCAGCCTATGACGGGGAGAATGCAAAGAAGCTCCTGGCCCTCCAGGAGCATGCGGCGGCGGGAAATCTGGCCCCCCAGAGCGGCACCGACACCACGCTCTACA
>JAQXNP010000176.1 GCA_029098065.1 Clostridiales bacterium
GAAAAGGCACGCCGGGCGGCGTGCCTTTTTGATGCAAAATTCAATTCATCTGCTTGAGGGCCTGCGCCAGCTGGTCGGGGCAGGAGGTCGGCTTGGCTCCGCAGTGGATCCCCTCCAGACGGGATACCACATCCTCCACCTTCATTCCCTCCACCAGCTTGCTGATGCCCTGAAGGTTTCCGTTGCACCCTCCCACGACCTGAAGGGACTTGACGATCCCATCTTCTACATCGATGAGCATCTGCCGGGAACAGACCCCTTTGGGCTGATAATTGATAATCATGGCAAATCTCTCCTTTTCATTTGTGGGCTCCATCATACCATATTCCCCGAAAAAAGACAATCCCTCAAAATTTTGATCCCTTTTTCGATCCCCATCTCTGTTTTTATGCTATAATACGACTTCCGGAGGGCGGAACCACAGCTGTCTTTCCCCCGCCAGCCCCGAACCCCGGCCAGCGCCGGGAGCCATTTCCCCGAAAGGAGCGCTTTCCTCCCATGGATTCCGAAATTGTCAGAGGCCACGCGGCCGCCCTTTTCACCGCTCTGGTGTGGGGGACCACTTTTATCTCCACCAAGCTCCTCCTCACCCGGTTTTCCCCCATAGAGATCCTCTTTCTCCGCTTTCTGCTGGGCTATGCGGCCCTTCTTCTGGCCTGTCCCCGGAAGCTGGCCATCACCGACAAGCGCCAGGAGCTTACCTTCGCCGCGGCGGGGCTGTGCGGCGTGACCCTCTACTACCTGCTGGAAAACATTGCGCTCAGCCTCTCTCTGGCCTCCAACGTGGGCGTCATCGTATCGGTAGCTCCCTGCTTCACCGCCCTGCTCATGTGGGCCCTTCCCAGCGAACGGCAGCGCCCCGGCGGACATTTCCTTCTGGGCTTTGTTCTGGCCATGGCCGGCATTGTCCTGATCAGTGTCAACGGTTCCCAGCTCCAGCTCAACCCCGCAGGAGATCTGCTGGCCGTCCTGGCCGCCGTGGCATGGGCCTTTTACTCAGTTCTCACCAAGCGGATTGGAAGCTACGGCTATCCCGTGCTCCTTACCACCCGGCGTATCTTCTTTTATGGAACTGTATTCATGCTCCCCGTTTTACCGGTCTTTGGCTTTTCCCCGGACACCTCCGCGCTGACCCAGCCGCTCTATATTTTCAACTTCCTCTTCCTGGGTCTGGTGGCCTGCGCGGCATGCTTTGTCACCTGGAACTACGCGGTGTCTCTGCTGGGCCCGGTGAAAACCAGCGTCTACATCTATCTGGTCCCCGTCATCACCATTGCAGCCTCTGCCCTGATCCTGGGCGAGCCCATCACTCCCCTGGCCGCCATCGGCGCCGCCCTCACCCTGCTGGGACTGGTCCTCTCTCAGCGAAGGGGTGTCAGCCCTCAACCCGCTCCGGCTGAAGAGGAAAAAGAGTAGAATCCCCACCGGATCCGTGGTATAATGTCAGCAAAGAACCCGCTCTTCGCCCCCGTACATCAGATCAGCTGAGAGGAAGGAAACGCCATGCTGTTCCAAAAGAAGATCGAGCCCCGCTGTTCCTACTGCGCCAAGGGCGCGCCTCTGGGCGAGGAACAGATCCTGTGCGCCAAAAAGGGAGTCGTTTCCCCAGGGGGGCACTGCTCTTCCTTCAAATACGATCCGCTGAAACGGGTCCCGCCCAAGCCGGCCTCTCTGGACACCGGCAGGTGGAAGGACTCCGATTTCCGGCTGGACTGAATTCAAACACGGCCGGCGATGGCTGCATCGCCGGCCGTGTTCCGTTATTCCGCTCCCGGAGCGACCGCTCCACATCCACCATCCGCACATACCGCCGGAGATGGTATTCCCCGTCGTGTCCCTCCCCGGGGAAGGTCTCCGACATCCGCCCCGCCCGGGTGATCCGGGTCACCCCCGCCCGACAGAGCAGCTGTGTCAGTTCCTCCCGCTCCCCCCGGGCACAGAGGAGCCCCGCCGTCTGGAGCCGTCCCTTCTGCCGCCGGAGGGTCCCCAGCAGTTCCCGCCGGGGGAGGGCCTTCACCAGCACGTTTCCCTCCATGGGGGAGAGTTCCAGCTCCCGGTCGGGCCGGAGGGTCACCGAACACCCCCGTCCGGGATAGTGGCGCTCCCCCGCCGACAGCCCCCCGGCGGCGCGCTCCAGAAAAGCCGTGTACCCACAGAGGGTGCTCTGGGCCAGGGCCCCAGGGCCGCTCCGTCTGAGGGACTCCGCCTCCAGCACAGGCAGGAAGGCCCGGCAGAATCTCTCCGCCGTCTCCTGGTCCTCCGTGTCCAGAAAGATGACCTGGCAGGAGCTGCACAGCCGCTGTCCTGTCCCGATGATATTCCGGGCCAGTCCGGCCAGTTCCCTCTCCCGGTCCTCATAACCGGCGATATAGGCAAAGCTGAGCCGGTGGCCCCACTCGATGAGCCTGCATCCGGCGGGGGCCAGGGCCCGCACCGCCGCCACCGCCCCGTCGCCGCCCCAGGTGACCACTCCATCGGCCAGCGCCGCCAGCGCCACCAGACTCTCCCGGTCCGAGGAGGGCAGATCGAAGGCATAGAGGAAATCGGCCAGAGCCGGTTCCGCGTCCGTCAGCAGGGACAGCGCCGCCAGGGTCAGCCCCTTGTCTCCGTGGGGCAGCTTGACCAGATTGACGTTCCCGGTGAGGAGGCCTTCCACCGCGCTGTACACCGGCAGACCGGGCACGTTCCCCGCCGTCACGTGGAACAGGGTGCCCAGAGGCTCTGTCCGGGTCACCGTCCCCTCCATGGGCCGGGGGGCGAAGGGCTCCGGTCCCAGCTCCACGCGCAGCTTTTCCTCCAGACTCTTCCGGTCCAGGAGGGGGAGCAGGGCCTCCGGCCCGGTCCCGGCAGGAAGATACCGGGCCAGCAGGGCGTCGAACTCCCCCGCCGACAGCCGTTTTCCCAGCCCGTCCAGAGCGTCGATGACCCGCTCCGCCGGGAGGGTCCGGGTCTGTCGCGTCCCGTTGATCTCCTCTTCCAGATGGGCCAGAACATGGGGCAGCTCCCCATCGGACAGCAGCCCTCCATGGGCAAAGATCAAAAGGCCTCCCCCTTTCCCAGCAGCTCGGCCGCCCCCGCGGCGCAGGTCTGGATGTCCGCCATCCCCACCCGGCCCAGAATATTCAGTACCGGCGTGGAGATCCCGCAGCCGCAGCTCTCCCCCGGCTCCAGCCATCCCAGATCATCTGTCATGACGCTGAGGGTTGGAGTGGCCGTCATCAGAGGCGAGATCAGATTGATGAGTCCCACCTTCCCCATGGGCAGGGGTTCCAGCGTGGCCGGGTTCCGGATGAGGATCCGGCCGTAGATGGGCACATGGAACCGGTGATGCCTGCAGGCGTTGTAAAAGATGGGGTGCTCCACCGCCCCGAAGAGCTCATTGATATTCTCCTCCGGCACCCCCAGTACCCGCCGGGCCCGGGCATAGAGGACCTGCTTGTCCACCTGCCGGCCGGCGTGCTGCTTCCAGCCTCCGGCCAGGATGATCCGGGAGCCCGGCTTCAGCGTCACCCGCAGCCCCAGTTCCTCTATCCGCTGAAGTCCAAACCACAGATAGGAGGGAAAGCCCACAATCCGGGTGGGCTGCGGAGATCCGGCGAACCGTACCAGCGCCTCCGCCGTCCCGTCCAGGTCGGGGACATAGGCCCCGTCCCTCCGCCGGAGGGCGTAGAACCGCCGGAGCGGCGGTGCGAAAAAGGTGAGGCTGTACATGGTCCGGGTGACCCCGGTGTGGTTGTCCGGATCGGGCCGGTAGCCCAGCACCACATAGTTGGCGTGTTTCAGCGACACCAGTCCGTGGCGGAAGCCCAGCCGCAGCACCATGGGCACCTCGGCCAGGATACACCCCCAGTCAAAGCCGATCCGGCTGAACTTCCCGCTGGTGCCCGAGGAAGTGACCTGCATGGCCATCCGCCATTCCGGCATGGAAAAAAGCGTCTTTCGCTTGAAAAAGAGGGTGGGCAGAACGGGGATCCGGGCCAGATCGTCCATGGTCCTCAGCTCCGCCGGGTCAAACCGGAGCCGGGCGCAGATCGCCCGGTATTCGGGACAATGCCGGATGTGGTAGGCGCAGTTTCCGGCACAGGCCCGGAGAAAGGCCTCGTCGGAGGCGGGCAGATCATAGGGCCGGCGCCGCCAGAACAGCCGCTGTCGTTCCAGCATGGGGCTCTCTCCTTTCTTGAACCCCATTGTATCATACGGCCGCCGGAAAAGAAAGCGCGGAGGAGGCGGCAAAAACAGCGCCGGGCGGGGACAGATCCCGCCCGGCGCTGTTCTGCCGGCTTACTGTTTGGCCGGTTCCGCCGGCCCGGCCACGCCATCCACCGCCTGGGTGATGGTGCGTCCCTTGGCCTCCTTGGCGTGCTTTTCCACATCGGCCTGGTTCCGGGGACTGCGGATCAGGATGCCCGCCCCCTGGACACAGCCCCCCTCACAGGCCATGCCCTCAATGAAGTTCACGTCGCCGATGCCCCGGGACATCTTCATCAGTTCGGCCCGGCACTGGGCAATGCCGCTGCAGGACACGGCCCGGAGCTTGAACTGCTCATCGGTGACGCCATGCTCTTTCAGGCCCTCCGCCACAGCGGCGGCCACACCGCCGGAGTGGGCGAAGGACCGACCGTAGCCGCTGGCCTCATCCAGAGGAGTCTCCTCCAGCGTCTCCGGGTCGATGCCCTTGGATTCAAACATGGGATAGAGTTCCTCGAAAGTGATGGCGCAGTCAATGGTGCCCATGGTCTTGCCCATCTGGAACTCCTTCTTCTTGGCCACGCAGGGGCCGATAAAGACCACACGGGCCCGGGGATCCTTCTCCTTGATCCGCTTGCCGATCATCACCATGGGGGACGGGGTGGACGAGATGAGAGGCGCCAAGTCGGGGAACTCCCGCTCCACATAGTCCACGAAGGCCGGGCAGCAGGAGGAGAGCAGTCTGCCCTTCTCCACCAGTTCCTCACTCTCCGCCTTGGCAGTCATGTCAGCGCCCAGGGCCACCTCGGCCACGTCATGGAAGCCCAGCATTTTCAGCCCCGTGACGATCTGGCCCAGGGTGGCGGGGGCAAACTGGCCCGCCACCGAGGGGGCCAGCACCGCATAGACCCGGAAGTCCCACCGG
The DNA here is from genome assembly GCA_029098065.1 of Clostridiales bacterium. GTDB lineage: Bacteria > Bacillota > Clostridia > Oscillospirales > Oscillospiraceae > Vermiculatibacterium. The sequence continues at coordinate 5,114 of JAQXNP010000176.1, forward strand.
GCCGCCCCCCGGAGCATCTCGATGACATCCACGATGTAGGATTTATCCATAATGGCCCCGAAGGGGCACTGATAGACACAGCTTCCGCAGGCGATACACTTATTGATGTCAATGGCCGCCTTCTTGTCCTCGCCCATGGAGATGGCACCGGGCACGCAGCCCCGCTCACAGGGGCGCTGATGCTTTTCAATGGCACCGTAGGGGCAGGCTGACACGCACTTGCCGCACATAATGCACTTGTTGTGATCAATGGTGGCCTTGTGGTTGATGATGGTAATGGCGTTCTTGGGACAGGTGTGAACACACCGGGTGGCGATGCAGCCCCGGCAGGCGTTTCCCACCTCAATCTGGGTCACCGGGCACTCATCGCAGGCGATCTCCATGACCTCCACCATGGACGGGTTGGCGTGGTCGCCTCCCATGGCCATCTTGACCCGGCTGGATACCACCGCCCGCTCCTTATAGATACAGCAGCGCATCTTGGCCTCCGGACCGGGCACCACCCGTTCGGGGATATCCAGCACGCCCGTGGCCAACCGGTCTTCCCAGGCCAGTTCCGCTACGGCCTCCAGGACCTGAGCCTTAAGCTCCTGAACCGAAGTTTCAAATCTACGCACAAGCTCTCACTCCTTTGCGGCACAAAATCAAATCGTCCCTCTGTTCAGCGGTTCTATTGAACCATGTTAAAACTAAACTGTCAACGCCAATGTTTTACCGCCTCTGACAGGTCCGGGAAACGGTTCCACCTTCTGGAATAAACAAAACGGGAAGGCCCTTTCCAATCCGGAAAGGGCCTTCCCTGTGATCTGCTTTTTACTTGTTCTGGGGAATGTCGGGCAGAGAGTCAAAGCCCCGCTGGAGCTCCTCGTCGGTGGGAATGTGGTCATCCATCCGGCCGTCCAGGTAGGAGGCGTAGGCCGTCATATCGAAGTAACCCGTGCCGGTGAGACCGAAGAGGATGGTCTTGGCCTCCCCCGTCTCCCTGCACTTGAGGGCCTCGTCGATGGCGCCCTTGATGGCGTGGGCGGACTCGGGGGCGGGGAGGATGGTCTCCAGCTTGGCAAACTTCACCGCCGCCTCGAACACCTCGGTCTGCTTGTAGCTCACCGCCTCCATGTAGCCGTCGTGATAGAGCTTGGAGAGGATGGGGCTCATCCCGTGGTAGCGCAGGCCGCCGGCGTGGTTGGCGGAGGGGATGAACCCGCAGCCGAGGGTGTACATCCGGGCCATGGGCGTCACCTTTCCGGTGTCGCAGAAATCGTAGGCGTACCTGCCCCGGGTGAAGGAGGGGCAGGAGGCGGGTTCTACTGCGATGAAGCGGGTCCCGGGCTTCTTGCCCTGCAGCTTATCCCGCATAAAGGGGGCGATGAGGCCGCCCAGATTGGAGCCGCCGCCGGCACAGCCCACCACGATGTCGGGATACTCTCCCAATTCATTCATGGCGGTCTCGCACTCCAGGCCGATGATGGACTGGTGGAGGAGCACCTGATTGAGCACCGAGCCCAGCACATAGCGGCTGTTCTGTCCGGTGACGGCGGATTCCACCGCCTCCGAGATGGCGCAGCCCAGAGAGCCGGTGGTGTCGGGGTTCTCCGCCAGGATCTTCTGCCCCGCCCGGGTCTTCATGGAGGGAGAAGGGGTCACCGAGGCGTTGAAAACCCGCATCACGTCCTTGCGGAAGGGCTTCTGCTCATAGGAGCACTTGACCATGAACACATCCAGATCCAGTCCGAAGTAGGAGCAGGCCTCGCTGAGCGCGGTGCCCCACTGGCCGGCGCCCGTCTCGGTGGTGAGCCGGGTGATCCCCTGGGCCTTGGCGTAATAGGCCTGGGCCACGGCGGAGTTCAGCTTGTGGGAGCCGGAGGTGTTGTTACCCTCGAATTTATAATAAATTTTTGCCGGAGTTCCCAGGGCTTTTTCCAAATTATACGCCCGCACCAGCGGAGAGGGGCGATACATCTTGTAGACCTCCCGGATGGGCTCGGGGATATCAACGTATTCGGTGGCGCCGTCCATCTCCTGATGGGCCAGCTCATCGCAGAAAATGGGGTAAAGCTCCTCTTCCTTCAGGGGCTGGAGCGTGCCCGGGTTGAGCATGGGGTCAGGCAGCTCGGGCATGGCGGAGCGGAGATTATAATACTGTCTGGGAATCTGATCTTCGGTCAGGTACAGACGATGCGGAATGGTTTTCATCATAAATACTCCCTTTCTCGGTATGGTTTGTTGGGAAAGGGTATAAAAAAAGCCCCAGTCCCAAACGGTTTCTGTTTTGGGACAAAGGCCTGAACCTCTGCGGTACCACCCAAATTGACGTCATAAGACGCCCACTCGGCTTCACGTATCCTGTGAATACGCGCTCCCCTGATAACGGGCGGAGTCCCCGTCTGACTACTGGGGGACACACCCCGTTCGCCATCGCCCTCGGAAGCCCATTCCCCGCACCATGCCCTGCCGCGATCTCACCGCCCGCGGCTCTCTTGGAGGACACCTCTGTCCGGGTACTCCGCTTCGTCATCGGTTTCTCTGATGAAGTTGACGTCATTATAATGTTTTACCCCGCTGTTGTCAAGTCCTTTTTGAGAAATTCCCCCGCTGTATCCTTTCTTTTTTCTCTCTGCTTTTCCATCGGACGGTGCCTGCTCCAGTCCTCTCCCCGCGCATAAACAGGGACGCAGGCGCCCGCGCGCCTGCGTCCCTGTTTCCACGTTCCAGTCTTTCCGCTTCCGTTACATCAGCTTCACGGTATAATATACTGCCATCACCAGTACCCAGGCCGCGCTTGCCCCGTAGAGGATCATCGCACCCACTCCCAAGGCCCCGGCCGCCAGAACCGCCACGGTGATGACCGCAGTCAGATAAAGGAGAGAATAGTTGGCGTCTTTGGGGAAAACCCGGCGCTTTTCTCCCTTGTATTCCACCATACCGCCGGCGCCCTGCGCCTTCCGGATCAGGCCTGCCGCGGCCAGAACCGCCACGGCGGCGAGAACAGCGTAAATGTAGACTACAAAGGCATATCTGCCGCCCACGCCTCTGGATGCCAGCCAACTGCCCAGCAGAGATACGGCAGTGGAACACGCCACCCAGAAAAATTCCCGCTGATAGAGATAATAGATCAGCACCAGAACAACAGCCGCCGGAACCCCCACATACAGGAGCTTGAGCCCCTCGCCCTCGGTGAGCCAGGTGACGAAGCAGCTCACCGATACGCCGGCCAAAAACCAGGTGAACATCCCGGAAACCAGAGCCGATTTCCCCGCGGCATGCTTCTTCTTCCAATTCAGCCCCACCAACACCGCTCCGACAGCGGCAGCCACGGCAATGACCTTGACAGCGGTGCCCAAGGCCAGACGAAGTTCGATTTCTCCGGCAAGATAATGGCAATAATATCGATTCAGCAGCAGGAGCAGGAATTCCAGCACTACGCCTCCGGCGATCCAGCAGAGAATTCGGTTGAGAACGGCCTCTTCCTGCTTGGCCCGGACCGCCTTCATCTGCTTTGTATTCTTGTCCATTTACACATCTCCTGTGAACGCCTTTGGGGGGCGCAGAAATCATTCTTGTTTATTTTAGCAGAAATCCAGCCCATTTGCAACCATAAAAAGCTGGGAGGGGTCCGGAAAGCCCGTGGGCAGTCTTCAGAAAACTGTAAGCGTTTTGTTATTTCTTTTCCTGCGGAAGCCTGTATAATAGAATTCAGAAACAAATCTTGAAAGGAAGAACGATATGATCCCCACGAGAAAACGGGTCCTGGCCCTTGGCCTGGCCCTTTTGTTCACCCTGTCCTCCTGCGGAAAGCAGGATTCCGACGCCGCTTCAGGCAGTCCCTCCCCCAGCGCCGAACCCTCTTCCTCCGCCCAGGTCACTCCCGAACCGGAGCCCACCACCCCGGATGTCCCTCTGGTTCCCTGGCCCACGGATCAGGTGGTGGAACACCTGTTTTTCCACCCGGTGGTGGCTTATCCGGAGCTGGCTTTTGACGGGGACAGCGAGGCCAACGGCATCGATGACTATATGGTCACGGTGGATGAATACAATAAGATCCTCCAATCCTGTTACGACAACAACTATATTCTGGTCAACATGAATGATGTCTGGTCGGAGTACACCGATGAAAACGGCGAGCTCCGGATGCGCCGGAACACCTTCATGGTGCCCGAGGGGAAAAAGCCCCTGGTCATTTCCTATGATGACACCAACTACTACCCCTATATGCTGGAAAACGGCTTTACCTGGAAACTCATCATCGGCGATGACGGAGAGATCTGGAGCTACGGCAAGGATCCCCAGGGCAACGATGTCATCTCACAGGATCTGGACGCCATTACCATCCTGGACAAATTTGTGGAAGAGCATCCGGATTTCTCCCTCAACGGGGTGAAAGGCTGTCTCTCCCTCACCGGCTATCAGGGCATCCTGGGTTACCGGACTCAGACCGACACCGACCACCCCGAGCCGGAGTTCGAGGCCAACCGTCAGAAGGAGATCGCGGCAGTGAAGCCCATCGTCCAAAAGCTGAAGGAGACCGGCTGGTACTTCGGCTCCCACACCTGGGGCCACGTGCGGCTGTCCACCATCTCCGACGAACGGCTCCAGCGGGACACCCAGCGCTGGTTTGACGAGGTGGGAAGTATCGTGGGCCCCACCCAGATCCTGTTCTATCCCCACGGGGCCCGGCCTGACGGCGACCATGACCAGGGCGACCCCGGTCCTCAGTTCCGCTACCTTCAGAGCCAGGGCTTCCGCATTTTTGCCTCGGTGGGTATCAATTCCTATGAGCAGGTAAAAAAGCAGATCTCCGCCGTCATCATTGACCGGCTCCATCCCGACGGCACCACCCTCCGCTGGCGGCGGAAGGACTATCTGCAATTCTATGACACCTGGGATGTCATAGATCTGGCCGTCCGGCCCACTCGTCCCTATGACCGCAATCCCGGCTGACAAAAGGAGGATCCCCATGACCGATTACGACCTGGTTGAACTGGCCTATTCCATGCTGTCCCGTTCCTATGTTCCCTACTCAAAATTCCCTGTGGGCGCCGCCCTGCTGTGTTCGGACGGATCGGTGTTTACCGGCTGCAATGTGGAAAACGCCGCTTACGGCTCGACCATCTGTGCCGAGCGCACCGCCCTGGTAAAGGCGGTGAGCGAGGGCCATCGGGATGACTTTGTCCGTCTGGCGGTGGTGGGGGAATCCAGCGACTACTGCTGGCCCTGCGGCGCCTGCCGGCAGATGCTGTATGAATTCGCCCCCGAGCTGGAACTGCTGGTGGGCCGGGCGGATCACACCGTCACCAGGCTGAAGCTCTCCGACCTGCTGCCCCACGGCTTCGGCCCCAAAGCTCTGACCTGACGGAAAACTGATCCGGGCGGAGTGCGGCTCAAAGGCCGCGCTCCGCTTTTTCACTGCTTCAAAATTTTTGTCCGATGTATAAGAACCTCATTTCCTGGCGATGCTATCCCCGGGAATCCATTTTGAGGAGGTTCTTTCGGCATGATCCTGGATAAGATTGCCCTGGTCCTCGCCATCATCGGCGGGCTCAACTGGGGCAGCATCGGTATCTTCGGCATCGACTTCGTGGCCTTTCTGTTCGGAGGCGCCAACAGCGCTATGAGCCGCGTGGTCTACACGCTGGTGGGGTTGGCTGCTATCTGGTGCATCTCCCTGCTCTTCCGCGAGCAGGACCCGATAGAAGAGCGGAGCTGAAGCGCAAAAAACGCCGTCTGACTGAGTCAGACGGCGTTTTTTCCATTCAAATCACGTGGTGGTTCTTCCATTTCCCTCTGATAAACCGGGTCACGAAAGCGATGGACCGGACAATCCAATCGGCAAACATGGCCTGCCACACCCCCAGAAGCCGCAGGTTCATCCCCCAGGGAGCGCCCAGCAGATAGCTCATGCCGATGCGGCAGACCCACATGGAGATCATCGAAACCACCATGGTAAATTTGGCGTCCCCCGCCGCCCGCAGAGCGTTGGGAAGGGCAAACGAAGTGGGCCAGAAAATGAAGTTGAACACACAGTTCCACCGGAGCACCTGGACCGCCAGAGCCGCTGTAGATTCCGTCAGGTTGAAGCAGGGCACCAGCCAGGGCACGCCCAGGAACAGGAGCAGATTCAGCACCCCCATGGATACATAGGTAACCGCCAGCAGTTTTTTGGTATAGCCCACCGCCTGCTTGTCATCCCCGGCCCCCATGCACTGTCCCACCACAGTGACCATGGTAAGCCCGGCTCCCTGTCCGGGGACGTTGATGACTCCGGCGATGGAGTTGGCGATGGCGTTGGCTGCCACGGCGGAACCCATCACCGCCAGATCCACCCCGGCATCGAAGGAGGTGATCAGATTCAGCACCAGCAGCTTGCCGATCTGGAACATGCCGTTTTCGATGCCGTTTGGAATTCCGATGCTCAGAATGGAACGCACCATGGACCAGCGGAACTCCGGGTGAAACAGATCCTCGATATAAATAAGATGGGTGGGCCGGGTGACAAGCACCCCGATGATCAGGGCGGCGGTAATCCGGGAGACCAGGGTGCCGATCCCCGCGCCGGCGGCGCCCATTCCGAAGCCGTAGATCAAAACGGCGTTGACCGCGATATTGACGATATTGACAATCAGGGAATTGAACATGGACACCTTGCTGTTGCCCATGGCCCGGAACAGGGCCGCCCCGGCATTATATATGGCAATAAAGGGATAAGCCGCTGCAGTGAGCAGAAAATAGATCAGAGCGGACTCCATAATCTCCGGCGAGATGCTGCCGAAGACCAGCCGAAGGATATGCTCCCGGAACAGCAGCGCCGCCGCCATGAGCGCCGCGCCCACCAGCAGCGCCACATACAGCAGCTGCTTGGCGGCCAGCCGGGCCTTCTCCACGTCCTGGCGCCCCAGATACTGGGAAACCACCACCGCGCCTCCGGTGGACAGGGCGGAAAAAATATTGATAATGAGAATGTTGATATTATCCACCAGGGATACGCCCGACACCACCGCCTCCCCCGCGGTGGTCACCATCATGGTGTCCGCCATGCCCACTGTCATGAGCAGGAACTGCTCAATGACCAGCGGGACCATCAGACGAACAAGCTGCTCCCTGGTAAAGATCGTCTGGACTCTGGTCTTCTCCATTGATACGCCTCAATTCCATATGATCTCTCTGGTGCAAGGGCCATTGTAACACGGGGGAAACTGGTTGCAAAGTGGGGTTTTACACAAATTTTACACCATTTTTCCGGCTGCGGAAGGATTCCTCACCAACATCCTCCCCGGGGTGTCTTCTCCTTGCGCCGTTCAGGCTGTCCTGTTATAATATTTCGGAATCAGATCATAAAAAAGAGGTGTGGATCCCTTGAACGGCTTACGCACCGCCCATTGGAAAAAGAATCTCATCCCCTGCTTCCTCCCGATCCTCTTCGCGGCCTCCCTGGTTCCCATGCTGCACATCGGGCTGTATGCCCCATCCTCCGCCGATGAGACTACAGCTTCGGTGCTTAGCCCCACCCGGCCTTTCTCCAGGGGGCTGCGTATGGAAATCGATCCGCAGAACCATGCTCAAATACTGCAAGGGCTGGCAGGGTCCCTTTTCCGCCGCGACCCTGTTCTACGCCAAGAATACGGTGACTCTCCGGGAAGGAATATAAGAACAGGCAAAAAAGGAGACGCCCGCCGACGTCTCCTTTTTACGCTTTCAATGCTCACACCCGTTTCCAGGTGGTGCCCTCCTTGGTGTCGATGAGCTCGATGCCCTGGGCCTTCAGATCATCCCGGATGCGGTCCGCTTCGGCCCAGTTTTTGGCCGCTTTGGCCGCCGCCCGCTGGGCAATGAGAGCCTCAATGGCCGCCGCGTCCTCTCCGCCCTGGGCGGAGGCCGCCTCCTTCTCCTTCAGGGCCGCGGCGTGATCCAGCAGCTTCAGCCCCAGAACCTGGTCAAAGTCTCCGATGAGAGCCAGCTTCTCCCCGTCGCTGAGGTCCGCCTTCAGCACATCATAGAGGGCGGTCACCGCCAGAGAGGTATTCAGATCGTTGTCCAGCGCCGCCTGGAACTGATCCCGGTAGGGCTTCATGGCGCCTTCGTCCACCGCGCCCTCCCCTTTCAGGGCGGCCACCCGGCGGATCAGCTTGTCATAGGCCGCCGCCGCGTTGTCCAGGTTCTCCCAGGAGAAGGTCAGCGCCTTCCGGTAATGGGACTGGAGGCAGAAGAAGCGGTAGGCCAGGGGATCGTAGCCCTTCTCCTCCAGCACGGAAACCGTGAGGAATTCCCCCTTGGACTTGGACATCTTGCCGCCGGCGGTGTTCAGGTGGTGGACATGGAACCAGTGTGAGCACCAGGGATGGCCCAGATAGGACTCCGACTGGGCAATCTCATTGGTGTGGTGCGGG
>JAQXNP010000177.1 GCA_029098065.1 Clostridiales bacterium
CCCTGGCCGCTATGTGCGGAGCCACTCCCGTGCTGGTGGAGACCACGGTGGAGGACGGCTTCAAGCTGACCCCTGAACTGCTGAAGCGGTATTTGACGGACAAAACCAAGCTCATCGTTCTGCCCTATCCCTGCAATCCCACCGGCGGCATTATGGAGAAAGAGGACTATGACGCCCTGGCGGGAGTGCTGAAGGATACCGGGGTGATGCTTCTGTCCGACGAGATCTATGCCGAGCTCACCTATGGCCAGCATCACTATTCTCCGGCCAATCACCCCGAACTCTATGACCGGACCATCGTGGTCAACGGCTTTTCCAAGTCCCACGCCATGACCGGCTGGCGGATGGGTTACGTCTGCGGCCCTGCCCCGGTCATCAAGCAGATGCTCAAGCTCCACCAGTTCGGCATCATGTCCGCTCCCACCACCAGCCAGTACGCCGCCATTGAGGCCATGAGCAATGGGGACAGGGATATTGAAATGATGCGGGACGAGTACAATGGCCGCCGCCGCTATCTGGTCGACGGGCTCAACCGCATTGGCCTGCCCTGTCATGAACCCAAGGGGGCCTTCTATGTGTTCCCCGACATCCGGGGGACAGGCCTCAGTTCCGATGAGTTCTGTGAACGGCTCCTGAAGGAACAGCGGGTGGCCATCATTCCCGGCACCGCCTTCGGACCTGGGGGAGAGGGCTTTGCCCGCTGCTGCTATGCCGTCTCCATGAAGGATCTGGGAGAGGCCCTGACAAGAATCGGGCGTTTCCTGACCAACCTGAGGGAGAACGGCTGATGGACGCGCTGGACAGGCTGGAGCTGGCCATGATCGACTATGATTCCGGAGATCCCAAGCGGATCCAGCATTTTCTGAAGGTCCGCTCCTTTGCCCGACTGATCGCGGCAGGGGAGGGACTGGATGAGAGAAGCCGGTTCCTCATTGAGGCGGCCGCTCTGGTCCACGATATCGGGATCCACGCCAGCGAGAAACTCTACGGGGACTGTTCCGGCCCCCATCAGGAGGAACTGGGTCCCGCTCTGGCGGAGGAACTGCTGAACGGCCTGGGCTTTGATCCGGCGGTAACCGGGCGGGTGTGTTACCTGGTGGGCCACCACCACACGTACGGTGACATCGACGGAGTTGATTATCAGATATTGGTGGAGGCGGATTTCTTGGTCAACCTCTACGAGGATCAGGAGGGAGAAGAGGCCGTGCGCGCGGCCCTGTCCCGCGTGTTCCGCACCCCGACGGGCAGACGGCTGTGCAGGGCCCAGTTTGCCCCCGCTGAATAAAAAAGGAGTTGATCCATATGTCGGAGCTATTTCAAGACCTGGCCTTTGGCCCGGCTGATATCCTGCTGCCCCAGGGCTGTGAATACGGCAAGTGGGCGGTGGTGGCCTGCGACCAGTATACCTCTCAGCCGGAGTACTGGCAGAGAGTGGAGGAATACGTGGGCACAGCCCCTTCCGCCCTGCGCCTCATCCTGCCGGAGAGCTGCCTGGATGGCCCGAGTGTAGAGACGGATATTATGGAGATCAACAATACCATGGCCCGGTATCTTCGGGAGGGGCGCTTTCGGACTCTGCCGGATGCCCTGATCTACGTGGAGCGTACCCTCCACAGCGGGGCGATTCGCCGGGGACTGGTGGGAAAGATCGATCTGGAGCAGTACGACTACGAGCCGGGCTCCGACACCGCGATACGGGCCACTGAGGGCACAGTGATGAGCCGTATCCCGCCCCGGGTGGCGGTGCGGAAGAACGCCCCCATTGAGCTGCCCCATGTGATGCTCCTGTGCGATGATCCGGAAAAGACCGTTATGGAACCTCTGGCCGCCCGGAAGGACAGAATGGAGCTTCTCTATGACTTTGACCTGATGGAGAATGGCGGGCACGTGGCCGGCTGGCTGGTGGATGAGGACGGAAAGGCAGCTGTTTCCGCCGCCCTCAGGGCTTTGAATTCCCGGGAGGCGTTCCAGGCCCGGTACGGGCTGAAGGAACCGATGCCGGTTCTCCAGTTCGCTGTGGGAGACGGCAATCACTCTCTCGCCACCGCCAAAGAGTGCTATGAACGCCAGAAAAAGCTGACCAATCAGAACAAATGGGCGGAATTGCCCGCCCGGTACGCACTCTGTGAAGTGGTAAACCTTCACGATGAATCTCTGGAGTTCGAACCCATCCACCGCGTCGTTTTTGATGTCAAGGTAAAAGACTTGCTGGATGCTCTGCGCCAAGCTTTCCCGGGTACTCATGACGGCGAGGGGGAGGGCCATGTCCTCCGCTATGTCTGGGCGGAGGGAGAGGGAGCCATCACCGTGCCCCATCCCGGCCAGCAGCTGGCAGTGGGGACCCTTCAGACCTTCCTGGACAGCTATGTCAAAGAGCACGGGGGCAGCATTGACTACATTCACGGCGATGATGTGGCCCGGGATCTGGGCCGCCGTCCGGGCAATCTGGCTTTCCTCCTGCCTCCCATGGGCAAGTCGGAGCTTTTCCCCACGGTGATCCACGACGGGGTGCTCCCCCGGAAGACCTTCTCCATGGGAGAAGCCAACGACAAGCGGTTTTATCTGGAGGCCCGGCGGATCCGGTAAGGAGGACATGATGGCATCTATCACGGTACAGGCTCCGGCCAAACTGAATCTGACCCTGGATGTATTGGAAAGGCGTCCTGACGGCTATCACGACATGAAAATGGTGATGCAGTCGGTGAAACTGGCCGATACGCTTACCCTGACCGTGGAACCGGGGGAGGGGATCGCCCTGTCAACCAACCTGGGCTTTCTCCCGCTGGACGGGAAAAATCTGGCCGCCGCCGCCGCCCTCCGGCTGTCGGAGGCCGCCGGTGTGGAGCTGGGGCGTCTGTCCATCGACATCCGGAAGAGGGTCCCGGTCTGCGCCGGAATGGCGGGAGGCAGTTCCGACGCCGCCGCTGTGCTCCGGGGGCTGAATGAACTTCTGGGGCTGGGACTCACCCGCCCGGAGCTGGCCCGGGTCGGGGAGAGGGTGGGGTCCGATGTCCCCTACTGCGTCTATGGCTGTACGGCCCTGGCGGAGGGAAGGGGAGAACGGGTGACCGCTCTGCCTGCCCTGCCCCACTGCTGGGTGGTATTGGCCAAGCCGGGATTTCCTGTTTCGACGCCTGAGCTCTTTGCCCGGCTGGACGGACAGCGGGTGCGCTGCAGGCCGGACACCGCCGGAATGCTGGCGGCGCTGGAGGCGGGAGATCTGAACGGTGCGGCCAGACGGCTGTTCAACGTTTTTGAAGAGGTCCTCCCGTCCTACCGCCGGGATCGGGTTCGGGAGCTGAAGCAGGTTCTCCTCCGGGCGGGGGCGCTGGGAGCCAGTATGAGCGGGACCGGACCCACGGTGTTCGGCCTCTTTGATGACCCCGGGACGGCGGAGGCCGCCTTTGAAGCGGTGCGGCCTCTGTGTCCGGATACTTTTTTGAGCGAGACCGTCTGACAGAAAAATGGAAAGATGGGTATAAAATTCATTTCCATAGGGAAAAATGGACACACCTGACATAGAAAGGTGTGTCCATTTTGGTACATGAAAAAAATCGGTTTTATCGTTGGGAACTGGCGCTGCTGCTGGGCGTGGCTGCGGCGCTGCTGCTCGGGACCTGGCTCAGTGGACAGCAGTCCGCCCTTGCCGGGCAGGTGGTTCGGCTCCACGTGGTGGGAGCCTCCGATTCCGCCGAGGATCAGGCGGTAAAGCTGCGGGTGCGGGACGCGGTGCTGGCCAAGGCGGAGCCGCTGCTGGCCCAGGCGGAAGATCAGGAAGAGGCCCGGGCCATCCTGACCGCTCATCTGCAGGAGCTGGCCCAGGCGGGAGCGGAGGCGGCTGAGACCCGGGTCACCGCCGGTATCGAGGAGAATGTCTGGTTTCCCACCAAACGCTATACGGACTTTGCCCTTCCCGCCGGACGGTATACGGCCCTGAGGATCACGGTGGGAGAGGGAGAGGGCCGCAACTGGTGGTGTGTGGTCTTTCCGCCGCTGTGCATGGGCGCTGTCACCGAAACGGTGGCGGAGAAAGCCGGAAACTTCTCCGAGGATCAGGTGAAGCTCATCACCGGGGAGAATGAGGGCTATGTGGTGAAATTCAAAGCTCTGGAACTGTGGGAGCAGTTGACCGGGACCTTTCTCCAATGATCCGCGCCGGATTGAAAAACGATACGGAGGTGGGCCTGCGGAACATTCCGCGGCCTACTTTCCGGGGGACGGAAGCAGGGAAGTCAGGGAGTAGACGGTTTTTCCGTCCCATCCGGTGACGGTGCGGGCGGTGAAGAGACAGTTCAGCACCGCCTCCTCCACACACTGGGCGGCGGCCCGGAAAGGAAGATCCATCCTGCTCTCGTGGAAGGCGGTCACCGTTCGGGTGACCGCTTTTTCTCTGGGGTCAAAGGGATTGGCGGTGGAGAAGGCCAGAAAAACTTCTCCGCTGCCGTGGCCGATATAGGAGCCCAGCCGGGCCAGGCCCACGCTGGCCCGCTTGGCGGTCCGGCCCAGCTGGCGGCTGTCCATAGGCAGATCGGTGGCCAGCAGAACGATACAGGAGCCCACATCGGACTCCCGGGCCGCCCTGGCCGCC
>JAQXNP010000178.1 GCA_029098065.1 Clostridiales bacterium
GTGAGCAACTGCCAGGATGGATATATTCAGGCCTTTTTCGAGGGCACCGGACTGGGGAAATATTTTCGGGACTTCGAGTGCGCCGGGCGGACAGGTCTGCCCAAAAGCGGAAACATCCGCCTGGTGGCGGAGCGGAACGGACTGAAGTGCCCGGTATACGTGGGGGACACCCAACTGGACGCCCGGTCTGCCCGGGAGGCGGGCGTGCCGTTCCTCCATGCCGGATATGGTTTCGGCACGGTGGAGGACGCGCCGGAACTCTCCCGCTTTTCCGAACTGCCGGAGCGGCTGGGGGAGCTCGGAAAATCACCGAAATAGTTTACAACCGGCGGAAAATCCAGTATAATAATCAGGCTGTTTTTCGGAAAGGGGTATTCCGATGTGACGACCGACTTTTCGACCCGCAAAATCAAAACTGATGGAGGGAACACCCTTGTCCAAATATGAAGCTGAGATTAACCGGCGCCGCACCTTCGCCATTATCTCCCACCCTGACGCCGGAAAAACCACCCTTACCGAGAAATTCCTGCTCTACGGCGGAGCCAGCGCCCCGGCCGGCCAGGACAAGGGGAAAAAGAACGCCCGTGCCGCCACCTCCGACTGGATGGAGATCGAGAAGCAGCGCGGCATCTCTGTCACCTCCTCCGTCATGCAGTTCCAGTATGAGGGCTACTGTGTCAACATTCTGGACACACCCGGCCATCAGGACTTTTCCGAGGACACCTACCGCACGCTGATGGCCGCCGATTCCGCCGTCATGGTCATCGACGCCGCCAAAGGCGTGGAGGCCCAGACCCGAAAGCTGTTCAAGGTCTGCGCCATGCGGGACATCCCCATCTTTACCTTTATCAACAAGATGGACCGGGAGGCCCGGGACCCCTTTGAGCTCTGTGAGGAGCTGGAGCATGAGCTGGGGATTGAGACCTACCCGGTCAACTGGCCCATCGGCTGCGGCAAGGAGTTCCAGGGCGTTTACGACCGGGAGAAGCGGGAGATCATCCACTTCACCTCCAACGGAGGGTCCCGGGCGGCCACCGCCACCGAGGTGGCTCTGGGAGATCCCGGGGTGGACGAGCTCATCGGCCGGAGCCTGCACCAGAAGCTTTCCGATGACGTAGAGCTGCTGGATGGGGCCTCTGCCGACTTTGATCTGGACCGAGTGCGCCATGGCAAGCTCTCCCCGGTGTTTTTCGGCTCCGCCCTCACCAATTTCGGTGTGGAGCCCTTCCTGGAGGGCTTTCTCAAAATGACCACCCCGCCCCTGCCCCGGATGGCGGGGGACGTGCTGGTGGACTCCATGGACGACGATTTCTCCGCCTTTGTGTTCAAGATACAGGCCAACATGAACAAGGCCCACCGGGACCGGATCGCCGTTATGCGGGTGGTCTCCGGCAAGTTCGAGGCGGACAAGGAGGTCTATCACGTCCAGGGCAGGAAGAAGCTGCGGCTGTCCCGGCCCCAGCAGCTCATGGCGGCCGAGCGGGAGATCATCGAGGAGGCCTATGCCGGAGATATCATCGGCGTGTTCGATCCGGGCATTTTCTCCATCGGCGACACCCTGTGCGCCCCGGGGAAGAAGTTCAGGTTCGACCCCATCCCCACCTTCGCCCCCGAGCACTTCCGCCGGGTGCGGCCCCTGGACACCATGAAGCGGAAGCAGTTCCTCAAGGGCGCCCAGCAGATCGCCCAGGAGGGCGCCATCCAGATGTTCAAAGCCCCCTATACCGGCATGGAAGAGATCATTGTCGGCGTGGTGGGCACTCTCCAGTTTGACGTGCTGGAATACCGGCTGAAGAACGAGTACGGGGTGGACATCTTTATGGAGGGCCTGCCCTATGAGTATCTGCGGTGGATCACCACCGCCGACGGGGAGCCGGCCAAGGAAGAGGACCTGATCCTGGGCACCGATACCAGACTGGTGGAGGATTTCCGGGGCCGTCAGCTGCTGCTGTTCGGCTCTCAGTGGGCCATCAACTGGACGGGAGAGCGGAACCCTCAGCTCACCTTCTCCGAGTTCAGCGCGCCGATGGATGACGAGGGGTAAAGGCTGGAGCTCCGCTGTTCAACGAAACAACCCGGCCGGAGCGGTGTGACGCCGCTCCGGCCTTTTGACACCCCTTTCCCCAAAGCGCAATAAACTGGGATGAAAGGGGGCATTTTTATGGAATCGGAGGAGAATACCCTGTGCCGGCAGCTGGCGGTGACAGATACCTCCCTGGGCTTCCTGCTCATTGTCATCGCCTCCATCCTTCTCTCCCTTCAGGCGGTGGTGAGGCAGCGGGAGGCCCTCTGCCTTACACTGGAGGGGCGGACGGAGGAGGCCGCCCGCACGGGGGATGTGTTCACCCTGCGGTGCAGAGCCTCCGCCCTGATCATCGGGGCGCTGGGCTTTTTTCTCTGCCTGGCCGTTCAGACCTGCCGGGAGGCTCAGGATCCGGTGTCCTGCCGGTCGGCGGCCCAAAATCTGTGGGCGTCCATCCTGGTACTGGCGGCGGCCATCATCCGGATGCGGGACCTGAAGTGGGTGGAGGCCAACTCCACCGGGGCCCAGCAGGAGGAGGGGGCCCTGGCCGAAAGCCTTCTGGAAGACTGAGAAAGCAGTTTTCATCCCGCCGGGTTGGTGGTATAATGGCCCCTGACGAAATCGGAGATAAAGGAGACCACCCATGAGCGGCAAAGATGAATTCATTGAGCTCTATCAGGCCAGGATCCACCGGGAGGGCGCCGGCGCCCTGCTGGACTATCTGGCCAACAAATCGGATTTCTTCTCCTGCCCGGCTTCGGCCCGGTATCATGGGGCCTACCCGGGCGGACTGTGCGACCACAGCCTCAACGTCTATCACTGCCTGACCGATTATCTGGCCCGGGAGCGGGTGGCCGAGCTCTACGGCTTGGAGGCGGGAGAGGAGAGCGTGGCCATCGTGTCCCTCCTCCATGATCTGTGCAAGATCGGCTGCTACAGGGCGGGCACCCGGAATGTGAAGAATGAGCAGACCGGCCAGTGGGAGAAGGTGCCCACCTTTTTCTACGAGGATCCCCTGCCCTATGGCCACGGGGAAAAATCGGTGTACATCATTTCCGGCTTCATGCGCCTCACCCGGCAGGAGGCCATGGCCATTCGCTGGCACATGGGCTTTTCCGGCGGGGAGGACAGCCGGCTGGTAGGCAAGGCGCTGGAGCAGTATCCGCTGGCCTTTGCCCTCTCGGTGGCCGACATGGAGGCCACCTATTTTCTGGAAGGGGAGCGGGCGGACTGATGGAGGATAAAAACGCGCTGGGCCAGGCCCCGGTGGGGAAGCTGATGATGAAGCTGGCCGTCCCGTCGGTGACCGCTCAGCTGATTAACGCACTCTACAACATCGTGGACCGGATGTACATCGGCCACATGGAGGGAGTGGGAGACCTGGCCCTCACCGGGCTGGGAGTCTGTTTCCCCATTATCATGTTTATTTCCGCCCTCTCCGCCCTGGCGGGAATGGGGGGCGGCTCCCGGGCCGCCATCCGTATGGGGGAGGGAAATATCGAGGGGGCCGAGTCCATCCTGGGAGGATGCACCGCCCTGCTGCTGGTGATGGCCGTGGCGGCCACGGCGGTGTTTCAGATCTTTCAGGAGCCGCTGCTGCTCCTCTTCGGGGCCAGCGAAAACACGCTCCCCTACGCCTCGGGCTATCTGACGGTGTATCTGTGGGGAACCGTGTCGGTGCTGTTCTCTCTGGGACTCAACAATTTCATCACCGCCCAGGGCTTTTCCCTCTTCTCCATGCTCACGGTGATCATCGGGGCGGTGTGCAACATCGTGCTGGATCCCATCTTCATTTTCGCACTGGATATGGGAGTGGCGGGGGCTGCCCTGGCCACCGTCCTTGCCCAGACCGTCTCCGCGGTGTGGGTGCTCCTGTTCCTGCGGGGAAAACGGACCCAGCTCAGGCTGCGGGCCTCCGTGCTGCTGCCGGTGATGGCCATCGGAGTATCCCCCTTTATCATGCAGTCCACCGAGAGCCTGGTGAACATCGCCTTCAACTCCTCCCTGCGGGCCTACGGCGGGGATGTGTATGTGGGCGCCATGACCATCGCCTCATCGGTGATGCAGGTGGCCACCATGCCCCTCCACGGTCTGGCCCAGGGGGCCCAGCCCATCGTGGGCTTCAACTACGGCGCGGGGAATTTTGACCGGGTGCGGCAGGCTTTCCGGCTGCTGCTGAAGTGCTGTGTGGTCTACACCTGCTGTGTCTGCGCCCTGACGGAGCTGTTCCCTGACGTGTTCATCGCCATTTTCAATGACAAGCCCGAACTGGTGGGGGTGGCCCGGCAGACCATCCGGGTCTACTTCGCGGGCGTATTCATGTTTGGAGTGCAGACCGCCTGCCAGCAGACCTTTGTGGCCCTGGGAGAGGCCAAGGTCTCCCTCCTGCTGGCCCTGCTGCGCAAAATCATTTTGCTGATCCCCCTGATCTATATTCTGCCTCACTTTCTGGCGGACAAGGTGTTCGCCGTGTGGCTGGCCGAGCCCATCGCCGATATCTGCGCCGCCGTGGTCACCGGCACCATCTTTTTCTTCCGGTTTCCCCGGATCCTGTCCCGGCGGGGAGAGGAACTGCACCAGAACTGAGAAACCCCAAAAACGCCCGGCCACACGGCCGGGCGTTTTTCACGCTCTCATGCTTGCCCGGCGATCCAGGCGCTGCCCAGGACCACGTCATTGTCATAGAAAACCGCCAGCTGGCCGGGGGTGGGGGCCCGGACAGGGGCATGCGCCTCCGCCAGCACCCCTCCGTCCGCGGTGGGAGAAATGGTGCAGGGGGTCTCGGTCCGGGCGTGGCGGAACCGGGCGGTGACCTCCCGGGGACCGTCCAGTTCCGGAACGGCGATCCAGTTGGGCTCCCGGCAGAGGATGCGGCGGGCCATCAGGTCAGAGCCGTCGGAGAGGGTGACGGTGTTGGCCGCCGGGTCGATGGCGGACACATAATACCGGTGGGGACCGGAGACCCCCAGCCCCCGGCCCTGGCCCAGCGTGTAGTGGTGGAAGCCCCTGTGGCGGCCCAGCACCCTGCCATCCGGGGCGATAAAATCTCCCGGGGGCGGCGTTCCGCCCCGCCGGTCCAGCCAGGCGGCGTAATCGTTGTCCGGAATAAAGCAGATCTCCATACTGTCCGGCTTTTGGGCGACCGGGATGCCAAAGGAGCGGGCCAGCTCCCGGACTGTGGATTTTTCGTAATCGCCCAGGGGGAATACAACTCTCCGTAATATCTCCTGGGGCAGCCGGGCCAGCATATAGGATTGATCGTTGGCGGGCATCCCCTTCCGCAGGAGGGCCCTGCCGTCCGGCCCCCGGCCGGTGCGGGCATAGTGGCCGGTGGCAATGGCCTCCGCGCCGGTCTCATCGGCCAGGGCCAGCAGGGCGGGAAATTTCACCAGATGGTTGCACCGGGCGCAGGGCAGAGGGGTCCGCCCGGAGAGATATTCCACGGCGAAGGGGGACTTCACATGCCGTTCCAGCGCCTCGGAGATGCCCATGACCCGGAAGCCGATGCCAAGCTCCTCCGCCACCCGGCCGGCGTCGGCCTCCCCGGCGGCCTCCGGGCCGATGGAGAGGTAGAGCCCGGTCACGTCATAGCGCTCCATCAAAAGCCGGGCGGCCACGGCGGAGTCCACTCCGCCGGAGAGCCCCAGCACAGCCTTCGGTTTCAAAAGAGACCCCCCTTTTTCAGCTCAGATCTCGTTGATGACACCGCAGAACACCGCCTGCCCGGTGGTCCGGTCCAGAATGAGGAAGGCGAAGGGCCGGTCCAGAAAGACCTCTTTCACCTTCCGAGGCTCCGCCGGGGCGGAGGCGGCATCCACGATAACGCCGGTCACCGCGGCGGCCTCGGTGCCCTCCTCGTACATTCGCATATAAGTCTTGTGGATGACATCGGATACCTGGGCGGAGAGACCGCTGTCCTCTTTCAGCATCCCGTTCAGGGCCCCGTCCTCAAAGAGGGCCTCCAGCCCCAGCCCCTTCAGCGTCCGTTTCAGGGAGGCGCTGTATTCCGCCTCAAACTTCGGGATTTTGACGGCGACGTCATAGGCGCCGGTCCGGGAGTCCAGAAAGGCGTCCAGATCCAGGGCGAAGAGGTCGGGGGATTCCTCCTCCCGGGGCAGAACGGCCACAAACTCATAGCCGTTCTCATAGGCCTTGGCAAAGCCCACGGCCTGGCCGGTCTCAAAGTAGTCGTTCACCTGGCCGGACATGAATTCCGCCTCGGACAGACCGCCTCCGGCGGAGGTGAACTGGCCCTGCCGGACCTGAGAGCCGGTGAAGGGATCGGTCCATCTGCCGTCAAAATAGAGGGCGTTGACGAGGAGGGCCAGGGTATCCCGGGTGAGGTCGCTCTGTTCCACAATGGAGTTGATCCTGCCGCGGGTGGCCTGGGACACCCAGGCGTTGATCTCCCGGGCGGAGGCGGCGCTCCCCGGCCGGAAGGAACCCTCCCGGGCGCCGTACACATCGGACAGCAGGGAGCGGAAGGCCTCGTCCATCTCTCCCGCCAGCTCCTGGTTGTACCACATGGAGTTGGCGATGAACAGGGTCTCATCCCCCGGCCGATCGCCGCCCAGAACGGCGTTCAGTTCCTCCGCCGTCCGGCCGAAAAGACCGGTGAGGGCCTCTTCCGCCGCTCCGCCGGCTCCGTTGGCCGTCATGGCCAGAGCCATCTCAATGGACAGGGGAGAGAGGATTACGTTTTCCTCCGGACGCCCCGCACTCTCCAGTGCCAGCAGCCGGCCGGCGATTCCGTTGGCGGTGAGGGGCTCCTCCGCCGGGGGGACGGAGATCTCCGGCAGGTCGGACTCCGCCGGGCCGGCGGGGGGATCGGACGCGCCGCATCCGGCCAGCAGCGCCCCCGACAGCAGCAGGGACAGAATGGATCGGAATTTCATGAGGTTCCCTCCTTTTCAGATGCCCTTTAGACGCCGGACGGCGGCAAAAGGTTCCCCGGGAGGGAGATTTTCCCCGCAGAAGAGAGGGTCAGCCCTGGCCCTTTTCCAGATAGACCATCAGCGCGGCCACGTCCGCCGGGCTGACTCCGGAGATGCGGCTGGCCTGCCCCAGATTGAGGGGCCGGATCCTGTCCAGCTTCTGCCTGGCCTCCAGCCGGAGGCCCTGCATGGAGAGATAGTCCAGCTCCGGGGGGAGGGGGCGGCGCTCCAGCTTTTTCATCTCCTCCACCTGCTTTTCCTGGCGGCGGATATAGCCGGCGTATTTGACCTCGATTTCCACCGCCTCCCGTACCGCCTGGGGCAGCTCGGGGCGGCGGGGATCCAGAGGAGCGAGGGAATCGTAGCTGTTCTCCGGCCGGCGGAGAAGGTCGGCCAGCCGGCCCTCCGGGGAGCCCGTCTTTTCCAGGCGGGCGATCTCGGCGTCCACCGCGGTGTATTTGTCCACGGTCCGCTGATAATCGGCATCGCTGACCAGCCCCACGGCATGTCCGATCCCGGCCAGCCGCCGGTCGGCGTTGTCCTGCCGCTGGAGGAGCCGGTATTCCGTCCGGGAGGTCATCATCCGGTAGGGTTCATTGGTGCCCTTGGTCACCAGATCATCGATGAGCACCCCGATGTATCCCTGCTCCCGGCCCAGAATCAGGGGCGCCCGGCCCAGCAGCTTCAGAGCGGCGTTGATGCCCGCCATCAGTCCCTGGGCGGCGGCCTCCTCGTAGCCGGAGGAGCCGTTGAACTGTCCGGCGCCGTAAAGGCCGGGGACTTTTTTGTGCTCCAGAGTGGGCTTCAGCTCGGTGGGGTCCACGCAGTCATATTCGATGGCGTAGGCGCAGCGGGTCATCTCGGCGTGCTCCAGGCCGGGGATGGTGCGGAGCATTTTCACCTGCACCTCCTCGGGCAGGGAGGAGGAGAACCCCTGGATATACAGCTCCTCGGTATTGAGCCCCATGGGCTCGATGAAAAGCTGGTGCCGGGGCTTGTCTGCAAAGCGGACCACCTTGTCCTCGATAGAGGGGCAGTACCGGGGGCCCACCCCGTGGATCACGCCGGAGAAGAGGGGGGAGCGGTCCAGGTTGGAGCGGATGATCTCATGGGTCTCTCCGGTGGTATAGGTGAGATAGCACACCGCTTTGTTCTCCGGCGGCGTCCGGGTGGAGAAGGAGAAGGGCACCGGGGTCTCATCCCCCGGCTGAAGTTCCATTTTGGAGAAGTCCACGCCCCGCCGGTTCACCCGGGGGGGTGTTCCCGTTTTGAACCGGCGGAGGGTGACTCCCAGCTTCCGCAGGCTCCCGGACAGGGCGGAGGCGGCGGCCATGCCGTCGGGGCCGCTCTGGCGGGTGACCTCCCCGACGATGGTCCGCCCCGCCAGATAGGTGCCGGAGCAGACGACGGCGGCCCGCACGGCATACACCGCCCCGTGGTCGGTGCGCACGCCGGAGACGGCCCCGGTTCCGTCCGTGAGGATGTCGGTGACCTCAGCCTGTTTTACCCACAGGTTTTCCTGGAGCTCCAGGGTGTGCTTCATGATCTCCTGATAGCGCCGGCGGTCGGCCTGGGCCCGGAGGGACCACACCGCGGGGCCCTTTCCCTTGTTGAGCACCCGGTACTGGATGCAGGCCCTGTCGGCGGCCCTTCCCATCTCGCCGCCCAGGGCGTCCACCTCCCGGACCAGATGGCCCTTGCCGGTGCCGCCGATGGCGGGGTTGCAGGGCATGTTGCCCACCGCGTCCAGATTGATGGTGAAGCACAGGGTCCGCAGCCCCAGCCGGGCGCAGGCCAGGGCGGCCTCGATGCCGGCATGGCCCGCCCCGATGACGGCCACATCGAAGATTCCGGCGTCGTAATCAAAACTCATGATATCACGTCTCGTTTTCTTGTGTGAGATTTTAAACTGGAATTTACACAGCTGATATTACTTTCCGTATACGATGGTGATGGGGGTATTCACGGCGGAAATCTCCGCACGGGTAAAGTCCCCGCCGTATTCCCCGTCCAGGGTGATGGGCATGGGTTCCCCGCAGGTGATGCGGAATCGGGAGGAGTGGAGGCCGATGACTCCGCTCTCGGGGGTGTACTCCTGACGCGCCAGCGCCCGGCAGGCGGTCTGGAACTCCTGAACGCCCGAGGGCATCTTTACCAGCACCGCCTCCAGCAGTCCGTCGTCCAGAGCGACTTCCTCGGGGGGAAGGCCGATGAGGCCGCCCACCGAAATGGTGTTGCTCACCATGCCGTAGAGATAGTCCCCCTCCAGCGTGCCGCCGTCGTACTCCACGGTGAGATGGTAGCTCTTGAGATTGGCAAACTCCGCGACTCCCTTGAGAACGTAGGCCAGATGGCCGAACAGGTTCTTGAACTGCTGCGGGGTGTTGTAGGCCACGTCGGTAAAGGCCCCGAAGGCGGCCACATAGACAAAGTACTGATCTCCCAGCTTCCCGATGTCACAGGGCCGGGGCACTCCGGCGGCGGCGGTGGCGGCCATGTCCTCCATGTGTTTGGGCAGGGACAGGTTCCGGGCGAAGTCGTTGGTGGTGCCGGCGGGAAGATCGCCCAGCGGAGGCCGTTGGCCCCGGGGGAGGGCCAGCAGGCCGGTGATGACTTCATGGAGGGTGCCGTCCCCGCCGCAGCAGGCGACCCGGTCATAATTGGGAGCCAGTTCCCGGGCGGCCCGGGTGGCGTCGCCGGGGCCTTGGGTGGGGTAGACGGTGACCAGGCACTCCGCCCGGGTGAAGGAATTGAGAATGTCGGCCAGCTTGCCCCGCACCCGGCCCTTTCCGGCGTGGGGATTGTAGATGAAAAGCAGCTTCTGCATGGATGAACGACCTCCTGATTCAGTCTGCGTCAGGCCAGAAGGCCACTGCACGCACCGGCGCGCCGTCGGCGTCCGCCTGCTTCAGCGGCAGGGCAAAGAACCAGAAAAGGTCCCCTCCGCACTGACCCAGATTTTTCAGGTTCTCGATGTTGACAATCTCATGGTCCCGGAAGAGTTTTTTGTGCCGGGTCAGGGCCTCGTCCGGGATGGGGTCCACCCCGATGACGTCGAAGCCGATGCCCTTTTTGCCCGTGTCCAGGACGAACTGAAGGACCTCATCGTCAATGCAGGGGTAGTCCCCGAAGTAATCGCCGGTGCCCCACCGCTCGTCCCAGCCCAGATGGAAAAGAAGAAAGTCGGCCTGCCGCGCTTTGTCCCCGTAAGGGGCCAGCCGTTCCATGCCGATGGCCCCGCCATCGGGCAGGCCCAGGCAGTCCACCACCAGGGCTTTTCCCGCGAACTGGCTCACCGGGAACTGGTCCAGAGTGGTCCGCCCGGGAAAGAGATGGGCGGGGGCGTCCATGTGGGTGCCGGTGTGGGAGTACATGGTGATGAGGGTTTCCCGAAACCCGTTTTCCTCATAGGTGTTGGCGCTTTCCAGCCGGGGAGGAAGGGTGCCGGGATAGACGGGCATGTCCTCTGTAATGGTATGGGTCAGGTCAAGGATCTTCATAAATGAACCTCCGGATGGGTGGGAATAGATTTCGCCTATTTTATCACACCGGCTTCCCGCCTTCAAGTCCTGCCCCCGGCGGAGCCCGGCCTATCGGGTGATGTCGAGCCCCCGGTCTCCGAATTCCGGCTTCCCGTTTTCCAGAGAGAGGAACGGCGAGAACTCCGCCGTTTCCCCCTGACGGGTCAGGCGGATGGTCACATCCGGAAAGATGTCGCTCACGTTGCATTGGATGAGGAAGGGGCGGCACGCCGGCTCCTCGTAAAACAGGACCGGGTCCCCGGTCTGGATGTCGTTTTGATACAGCTGGACGGTCATGTCTTCGTACCGCGGGATAATCAGGTAATAGTCGCCGGAGGAGACATGGTGAACAGGCAGATCCCCGCCGTCCAGATAGTTCTCCGTGTAGAAAGAGAGATCGCCGGTCTCCTGGTATCCCAGGTATGCCGCGGCATACAGCTGGTTTTCCTGAAAGGGGATGGAGTCCGCCCCGCCGGTGCCCGGTTCGGGCGAACCCCCGCATCCCGCCAGGGACAGGAGACAGGACAGGGCCGCGGCCAGTGCAAGAAGCTTTTTCATGGATAAAACCTCCGTTTCTGCATTTGAGGCGGATCAGCTGTATGGGTGGAGATAACATTCATTATACAATATACGGGCGTCCGCCGCAAGGCGCCGCCGGCGGGCGGCTTCGGAACAGGCCGCGGGAAATCCCCTATTTACGGCGGAGGCGATTTCGTGTAAAATACAGACGAAGAATCTGTGGAAAGGGGGGAGCTCCATGTCTGATCCCACGTTTCTGCCCGGGAATATTCTCTCCCTGGCGGCCGGGGCCGCCGACCGGCTCATCGAAGCGGGCAGCGGAGACGCCGCCCTCCTCTATCTGTGGCTTTTGAGGAACGGCGGCCGGTATGAGACCGGCCGCGCCGCCCGCGCGCTCAGGTGGGATGGGGGGCGGGCCGACGCCGCCCTGGCCCAGCTGGTCTCCCTGTCCCTGGCCAGTCCGGCGGAAGTCCAGCCCCAGCAGCTCCCCGTCAGGGAGGAGCCGCCCGAATATACCGCCGAGGATCTGAACCGGGAGATGTCCGATGCCGGCTCCCCCT
>JAQXNP010000179.1 GCA_029098065.1 Clostridiales bacterium
TACGATGTGGACGGCATCACCGCCACCTGCCTGATGACCAGCTTCCTCCGGGGAGAGGGAGGGAAGGTGATCCCCTATATCCCCAACCGGCTGGAGGAGGGCTACGGCCTCAACCGGGGCGCGGTGGAAAAGCTGAAGAACCAGGGGGCCGCGCTGGTGGTCACGGTGGACTGCGGCATCACCGCCGTGGAAGAGGCGGGGTATGCCGCTTCTCTGGGCCTGGATGTCATCATCACCGACCACCACGAGTGCAAGGAGACGCTCCCCGCCGCCGTCGCGGTGGTGGACCCCCACCGAGGCGACTGCCCGTATCCTTTCAAGCACCTGGCGGGAGTTGGGGTGGCTCTGAAGGTGTGCATGGCGTTGGCCGGTCCGGCCCGGACGGAGGAACTGATGGCCCGGGAGGCCGATCTGTGCGCCCTGGGTACCGTGGCTGATGTGATGGAGCTCACCGATGAGAACCGCACCATTGTCCGCCGGGGGCTGGAGGCCCTGGCCCGGACCGGGCGCCCGGGGCTGCGGGCCCTGCTCCGGGAGGCGGGGGCCGAGGGCAAGGCCGTCTCTTCCACCTCGATCGGGTATACGCTGGCCCCCCGGATCAATGCCGCCGGACGGATGGGCCGCTCCGAGGTGGCGGAGGAGCTGCTGCTCACCCGGGATCCGGCCAGGGCCGAGGGGCTGGCCCGGGAGCTGTGCGCCCTCAACCGGGAGAGGCAGGAGCTGGAGGGGGAGATTTTCGCCCAGTGCGATCTGCTGGTGGACACCCTCCCCGCCGGGGAACGTGACGCTCTGGTTCTGGCGGGAAAGGACTGGCACCAGGGCGTGGTCGGCATTGTGGCCTCCCGCCTGACGGAGAAGTATGGGGTTCCGGCTTTCATGATCTGCATTCAGGACGGGAGGGGAAAGGGCTCCTGCCGGTCCTGCGGCGGGCTGAACCTCTTTTCCCTGCTGGAGGGCTGCGGCGACCTGCTGGAGTCCTTCGGCGGCCATGAGCTGGCGGCGGGCTTCACGATCAGTGAGGAAAATATCCCCGCCTTCCGCACCCGGATCAACCGGCTGGTCCGGGAGCGCCGGGAGAGCGCCGGGGCAGCTCCGTCCCTGACGGTGGACTGTGTTCTGGACGGCCCGGAGCTGCTCAGTCAGGGGGAGATCGAGCAGCTCTCCCTGCTGGAACCCTACGGGCCGGGCAACCCCAAGCCGGTGTTCCGCCTGGACCGATGCGCTGTGGCGGGTCTGACCCAGGTGGGAAATGGGAAACATATGAAGTTGAAGCTGGCCTCCGGGGACCGGAACCTGGATGCCATTTTCTTCTCCGCTACGGCGGAGGAGGCGGGGATCACCTCCGGAGACCGGGTGGATGTGTGCTTTTACCCCCAGATCAACGAGTACCGGGGTTGGCGGAATGTGCAGCTCCAGCTCTGTGACCTGCGGTCGGCCCGGACCCGGGCCCAGGCGGAGGAGGAGCTCTTCCGGCGGTTCATGGAGGGGGAGAGCCTCTCCCGGGCGGAGGCCGCTGCCCTGCTGCCCTCCCGGCAGGAATTTGCCAATCTGTGGCGCTATCTCCGGGCCAGGCAGAGCGGCGGATACATCGAGGATACCGCCCAGCGGCTGGCTAGGAACGTGGCCCGGTCCTTCGGAATTCGGGAGACCTTCATGCGCACCCAGGTGTGCCTGGCGGTCTTTCACGACCGGGGGCTCATCCGGATGGAGCGGACTGCCGACCATCTGCGCATTCAGGTCCGGGACACCGGAGAGAAGGTGGACCTGGAGAGCGCCGCGCTCATGCGCCAGCTCCGGCATATGGCCGGAGACGACTGAGGAAAGGAGAGAGGCGACCATGGATCCTATTTTGGAACGATATCAGGCTCTGGAGGACAAGATCCGGGCATACAATCCCAACCTGGACACCAAGCGGCTGTTCGACGCCTTTTCCTTTGCCGATAACGCCCACTCGGGCCAGCTGCGCAAGAGCGGGGAGCCCTACATTATTCATCCGCTGGCGGTGGCCGAGATCGTGGCCGAGCTGGAGCTGGACACCGATTCCATCATTGCCGCCCTTCTCCACGACACCATCGAGGATACCGGGGCCACCCACGAGGACATCGCCAAGCGCTTCGGCGAGCCGGTGGCCCAGCTGGTGGAGGGCGTCACCAAGCTGACACGGGTGCAGTATATCTCCAAGGAAGAGGAGCAGATGGAGAACCTGCGGAAGATGCTCATGGCCATGGCCAAGGACAGCCGGGTGATCCTCATCAAGATCTGCGACCGCCTTCACAATATGCGCACCATGGAGTACCAGTCCGCCCGGAAGCAGCGGGAAAAGGCACTGGAGACCATGGAGATCTACGCCCCCATTGCCCACCGTCTGGGCATGCAGCGCATCAAGTGGGAGCTGGAGGACACCTCCCTGAAGTATCTGGACCCCGTGGGCTATCAGGAGATCGCCGATGAGCTGGCCGCCCGCTCCTCCGCCCATGAGGAGTTTCTGGCCGGGATTCAGAAAAAGATTCAGGACAGGATGGACGCCGAGCATATCAAATGCAAGGTCTACGGCCGGGTGAAGCACATATATTCCATTTACCGGAAGATGTATGCCCAGAACAAGACGCTGGACGAGATTTTTGACCTCTACGCCTTCCGGGTCATTGTGGAGGACGTGCCCACCTGCTACTATGTGCTGGGGTGCATCCACGATATGTTCAACCCGGTGCTGGGGCGGTTCAAGGACTACATCTCCACGCCCAAGCCCAACGGGTATCAGTCCCTCCACACCACCGTCATCGGCCGGGAGGGCATCCCCTTCGAGGTGCAGATCCGCACTGAGGAAATGCACAACACCGCCGAATACGGCATCGCGGCCCACTGGAAGTATAAACAGGGCATGGCCAATACCAAGCTGGGCACCGAGGAGGCTTTCGAGTGGGTGCGCAAGCTGCTGGAAAGCCAGCAGGACGCCGACCCGGACGAGTTTGTCCGCACCCTGAAAGTGGACATGTTCGCCGACGAGGTCTTTGTCTTTACCCCTCAGGGAGATGTGAAGAGCCTCCCTGCCGGGGCCACCCCCATCGACTTCGCCTATTCCATCCACTCCGCCGTGGGCAACCACATGACGGGAGCCAAGGTCAACGGCCGCATCGTCCCCTTTGACACTGAGCTGAAATCGGGAGACATTGTGGAGGTTATCACGTCCAAAGCCGCCCACGGCCCCAGCCGGGACTGGCTCAAGCTGTGCAAATCCAACGAGGCCCGGAACAAGATCCGCCAATGGTTCAAAAAGGAGCGCCGGGAGGAGAACATCGCCACCGGACGGGCCCTCTTTGAGTCGGAACTGAAGCACCAGGGTCTCTCTCTGGCGGAGATCACGCAGGAGGAGGTCCTTCCCATCCTGCTGAGGAAGGCGCGCTACGGCACCCTGGACGAGCTTTACAACGCCATCGGCTACGGCGGCACCTCCGCGGTGAAGGCAGTGGCCCGGATGCGGGACGAGTATGTCCGCCTGGGCAAAGCGGAGGCGGAAAAGGCCGCCGCCGCTCAGCTGGCCGCCCAGACCGGCGGCGTCATCATGCCTTCCTCCACGGTGAACTCCGCCCCTCAGAAGACCGCGCCCCGCCACTCCCAGTCGGGCATCATTGTGGAGGGCCTGGACAACTGTATGGTGAAGTTCGCCAAATGCTGCACCCCGGTGCCGGGGGACCCGGTGGTGGGCTTCATCACCCGGGGGTTCGGCGTGTCGGTCCACCGTGCCGACTGTCCCAACGCCCAGCCGGGAAACCGCAAGCCGGAGGAGGCGGGCCGCTGGGTAAAAGTGGACTGGGTGGCGGGCGATCTGCCCGGCTACAAGACCTCCCTGGAACTCTCCGCCAAGGACCGGGACGGGCTGACCCTGGATGTGGCCATGGCCCTGTCCGCGGCCAAGGTGAAGGTATCCTCCCTGTCGGCCAGGGCCATGCCCGACGGCTACGCTGTGGTGTCGGTGGTAGTGGAGGTCAGGGACCGGGACGAGCTGACCAATGTGATCAACAAGCTGGGACAGATCCAGAGCGTCTATCAGGTGAAGCGCTCGGTGGGATGAGCGCCTGAATACGGAGCAGGTCGGGCCGCCCTGCGCGCGGCCTGCAAAAGAGATGGAGAGACAGATATGGATGAACAGGAATTGACCGCCCGCTTCTCAGCCGCCTTCGGCGGCGGGGAGAGACTGCGCCGGGAACTGCGGCTCTCTGAGGAGGAGGCCCGCTGGGCCCGGACGCATTATCCCGCGACCCTCACCCCGTTGGGGGATGGGTGGTACGATATGGAATTTCAGGGGGCGTATTGCTGATGGATCAGCCGTTTGTTCCGCTCCTTCTGGGGTCGGACATCAATGTATATTCTATGGCCCGGGCCTTTCACGAGGCCTACGGCATCAAAACAGTGGCCTACGGGATGTATCCCTCGGGGCCCTGTTACGGAAGCTCTATTATTGACTACCGGGTGAGCGAGCGCAACGATGAGCCCGAAGCGGTGCTGGAGAACGTCCGGCATGTGGCGACGGAGTTTCCGGACAAGACCATCCTTCTGCTGGGCTGCGGAGACAACTACTTGACCTCCATCGCGGAGAATCTGCCCAGGTTCCCGGACAACGTGGTGGCGCCCTATGTCTCCCTGGAGCAGATGGAGGGCCTGATCCACAAGGAGCGGTTCTATGCGCTCTGCGAGCAGTACGGTATCGACCACCCGGACACGTTCGTCTGCAAAAAGGAGATGGGCCACGACTTTGACCTGCCGTTCAGCGGCCCCTTCGTGGTGAAGCCGGCTGAGTCGGCCACCTACTGGGATCACCCCTTCCCCACCCAGAAAAAGGCCTATATCCTCCAGACCCGGGCCGAGGTGGATCAGGTCATTGATGATATTTACGGCCACGGCTATGAGGATTCGCTCATCATCCAGAACTTTATCCCCGGCGGGGATGAGAATATGCGGGTGCTGACCTGTTACTCCGACGGCAGCGGAAAGGTGCGGCTCATGTGCCTGGGACACGTGCTGCTGGAAGAGCATACCCGCCACGGCATCGGAAACCACGCCGTCATCATCACCGAGCCCAATGATGAGCTGTGCGAGACCTTCCGGCGATTTCTGGAGGGAATCCATTTCACGGGGTTTTCCAATTTCGACATCAAATACGATTGCCGGGACGGAAAGTTCAAGGCATTTGAGATCAATTGCCGCCAGGGCCGGAGCAACTACTATGTCACCGGCGCGGGCTATAATCTGGCCAGATTTCTGGTGGAGGACCGGGTGTTCCACCGGGAGCAGCCCCTGGTCATCCCGCAGAACCGCCACCTGTGGTGGTCCATCCCCAGGAAGGTCGCCTACGACTATATTCCCAAACGGATCCACCCGGAGATGAAGGAACTGGAGAAGGCGGGGAAGGCGGTCAATCCCCTGTGGTATTCCGCCGACCGCGCTCTGATGCACAAGCTGCGGGTGTGGCGGATCCAGCGGCGTCAATTCAAGTGGTACGCCGACTCCATGGAAAGACCGGCGGACTGACCGGAAACCGGGCGAGAGGCCCGGATATGCGCGGCGGACAGAAAGGAGCCGGAATTGGCAAAAGGAAAACTTGGCGTGCTGGGCGGCCTGGGTCCCCAGGCGACCCAGGTGTTTTATCAGCGGGTGCTGGATCTGACCGACGCCAGCAGAGATCAGGAGCATATCCCCACGCTCATCTTCAGCGATACCCAGATGCCTGACCGGACGAAGGCCATTCTTTCGGGGGACACCAGGGCGGTGGAGGAACGGCTTCTGGCCGATGCGAGGCTGCTGGAGGAATGGGGGGCGGCGGCCATCGCCATCCCCTGCAACACCGCCCATGCGTTCGTTCCCGGACTTCAGGCCAAGCTGAAGGTTCCTGTGATCAACATGGTCGCCGGGACCGCCGCCGAGCTGAAGGCCGCGGGGGTGAAACGGGCGGGCATCCTGGCCACCGACGGAACGATTGGCCTGGGGCTCTATCGGAATGCCTGTGCCGCGGCGGGGATAGAGACGGTTGACCCGCCTCCGGAGATCCAGCGGCTGGTCATGTCGGTGATCTATGATGAGATCAAACAGGGAAAGAAAGGCAGCTGGGAGAAATTTGCCGTCATTGACGGATTTCTCCGGGACGCGGGATGTGACAGGGGGGTGCTGGCCTGTACCGAGCTGTCGGTTTTCCGGGAGCAGCATGCCCTTTCTGACTTTTATCTGGATGCCATGGACGTGCTGGCCCGCCGGTGCGTGACGGCCTGCGGCTACCCGCTCCGGCATCCATAAAAAATTGAGGTGAATAGAATGTCGATTCCCATCCGAGTGCTGGACGAATACTGGCGGCTCCTGAAGCAGAACGGCCTGCTCCAGTCGGAGGAGCCCCTTCCTGAACGGCTCGGGAGCACGCCCGTGACCCTGGTGTCCTGCGACTCCCAAACCGTGCAGCCCGGTACGCTGTTTATTGTGAAGGGAGCCCACTTCCAGGGGCGGTATCTGGCCGACGCCATTGCCAAGGGGGCTTTTGTCTATCTCTCCGATCACCTGTGGACGGAGGCCGGGGAGACCCCCTGCCTGCTGGTGAAGGATGTCCGCCGGGCCATGGGCCTGCTGGCCGATCTCTACTACGATCATCCCTCCGCCAAACTGAAGGTGGTGGGCATCACCGGCACCAAGGGCAAATCTTCCACCACATATTACCTTAAATATATTTTTGATGAGTACGAGCGGATGAAGAAGGGGCCGGAGAGCGGCGTGATCTCTTCCATTGACACCTACGATGGGGTGGAGAGATTCGAGTCCCACCTCACCACCCCGGAGCCTCTGGATCTGGAGCGCCACTTTGCCAACGCGGCTGAAACGGGAATGGATTACCTGACCATGGAGGCCTCTTCCCAGGCACTGAAATACGATCGGATGGACGGCGTGGAGCTGGCCGCCGCCGTGTTTCTGAACATTGGCTACGACCACATCTCGCCCATCGAGCATCCGGATTTCGAGGATTACTTTGCCTCGAAGCTGAAGATCTTCCAGCACTCCCGGCTGGCCGTGGTCAATCTGGACAGCGAGGAGGCCCGGCGGGTGCTCAACGCCTCCGCCGATGTGCCGCAGCGGATCACCTTCTCCGAGAAGGACCCGGCGGCCACTGTGTACGGTTCCCATGTGCGGAAATCGGGCCGGGACATTCTTTTCCGGGTAAAGACTCCCCGTTTCAGCCGGGAGTTCCGGCTGACCATGCCGGGGCTGTTCAACGTGCAGAACGCCCTGGCCGCCATTGCCGTGTGCGAAGGGCTGGGCATCCCAGAGGGGTGCATTTACACCGGGCTGATGAAGGCCCGGGTCCCCGGACGCATGGAGGTCTACCGCAACGCGGACGGGCGGATCACCGCCATTGTGGACTACGCCCACAACCGCCTGAGCTTTGAGAAGCTCTTCCAGTCGGTGAAGGAGGAATACCCCGGCCAGCGGATCGTCATTGTCTTCGGCTGCCCGGGGAAGAAGGCTCTGGACCGGCGGAAGGACCTGTCCGAGATCGCCGCCAGATACGCCGACCTGGTGATCATCACCGAGGAGGACCCCGGCGAGGAGGATGTGCTGGCCATCTCCCGGGAGATGGCGGCCCATGTGGAAAACGTGGGCTGCGATTACTCCATTGAGCCGGACCGGGGACAGGCGATCCGCATGGCGGTCATGGGCTGTGAGGAGCCCACGGTGATCCTGATCACCGGCAAGGGGGCGGAGACCCGCCAGAAACGGGGCACCGCCTATGTGGACTGCGTCTCCGATGTGGAATACACCAAGACCTATCTCCATGAATACGACGTTCAGCACCATCTGGACGGCATGGAGAAGGTCCTGGGCCTGCTGGACACCCTGCCCCGGCTGGTGGAGAGCGCCGGACGGACCGTGGTGCTCAAGTACGGCGGCTCGGCCTGGCGGGACAACGGGGCGGTGGACTCCATCCTTCAGGATGTGGCCGCCCTCCAGATGGCCGGAGTCCGGGTGGTGCTGGTCCACGGCGGCGGGAAAAACATCACCGGCTGGCTGGACCGGATGGGCGTACAGACCGCATTCAAGGACGGCTACCGGGTGACGGACGGCAATGCCATGGATGTGGCGGAGATGGCCCTCTCCGGACAGGTGAACAAACAGATCGTCATGGCCCTGCGGAAGCTGGGGGTCAAAGCGGTGGGGGTCTCGGGCAAAGACGGGGCCATTCTCACCGCCCGGCAGAAGGACCCGGCTCTGGGTCAGGTGGGAGAGATTACCGGGGCGGACGGCACGCTGATCCGGCTGCTCCTCTCCGGGGGGTATGTGCCCGTCATCTCCCCGGTATGCGCGGGAGAGGGACTGGAGAGCTATAACTGCAACGCCGACGACGCCGCCTGTGCCGTGGCGGAAGCGCTCCGGGCTGACAAGCTGGTCTTTCTCACCGATGTGGCGGGCATCCTGATGGATGAGCGCAACGCCAAGACCGCGATCTCCGACCTCACCGCGGCGGAGGCCCGGGATCTGCTGGACAACGGTCTGATCCAGGGGGGCATGGTCCCCAAGCTGCGCAGCTGCCTCCGGGCCCTGGACCGGGGGGTGGCCCGGGTAGTGGTGCTGGACGGGCGGATCAGCCATGTGATGCTTCTGGACGCCGTCTCCGGACAGACGATGGGCACGGTGATCCGGCCGTAACACCAGAACGAGATAACACGCTGAAAGAGCTTTTTATCCCGCGGGACTTCAGATGGAGCATTCTATTTGAACTCAGCAGCAGAGAGCGAAAAGAAAAAGAAGGCGGAGGCCTCACTGGGCCTCCGCCTTCTTCTTTTTCTTCTTGCGGCAATAGCGGTCCTCTTCACTGAAGACGCAGCCGCAGTATTTCTGCATATAGAGCCCCAGGGCCCGGGCTTCGTCCTGTCCCTCCCGGTAGCGGGGGGAGAAGTCGTAGGGGGCGAACCTGACCCCATACTGCCGGGCCAGTTTTTCCCCGGTCTCAAAGATCAGGGGGGTGTTCTGATAGGGACTGACGGTGAGGGTGGTGCAGAAGGCGTCAAAGCCGTGTTCGGCGGCGTATCGGGCGGTCTCCCCCAGCCGACAGGCGTAGCAGTAGGAGCACCGGCCGTCAATATTGTGACACACCGCCTGGACAAAGGGGCGCAGGCCGTACTCATCCTCCATCACAAGCTCCAGGCCGATGGATTTGGCGTAATCGGTGAGACAGTTCCGCCGGGCCCGGTATTCCGTGAAGGGGTGAATGTTGGGATTATACCAGAAGCCGGTGGGTTCAATGCCCTCTTCCCGGAGCTGCTTGACACAGGCCACGGAACAGGGGGCACAGCAGATATGGAGCAGAAGTTTCATGGGCAGATCCTCCCGGGTACAAATACAAGTGTATTGTATCAGGAAACTGCGCCGGTGACAAGCGTTTCCGCCGGAAGCGACGAGTTCTCACAAAAATTTTTGCAATTTAATGGAAAAACCCTTGCATATTTTTGTTGCAATTTATTCCGGCGGCTGTTATAATAAGTCCTAAGTTACGGACAAGTGTCTACATATCGTGGACAGCCTGAACGTACGCAAGGTTAAAAGGAGGATATTATCATGAAGAAAGCACTGTCTCTGCTTCTGTCCGGTGCCATGGTTCTGGGCCTGGCCGCCTGCGGCGGCGGCAGCTCCACGACTGAGAGCTCTGCTCCCGACGACTCTCAGGCCGCGGGCGGAAAAGAGGTCCGCATCGGTGTGTTTGAGCCCTCTACCGGAGACTCCGGCCCGGGCGGCAAGCAGGAGATGCTGGGCATGCAGTACGCCAATGTGGAGACTCCCACCGTGGAGATCGGCGGGGAGACTTACACCGTGAAGCTGGAGTACGCCGACAACGGCTCCGACTCCGCCAAAGCCCCTACCGCCGCTTCCGAGCTGGTGAGCAAGGACGTGTCCCTGGTCCTGGGCTCCTATGGCTCCGGCGTATCCATGGCGGGCGGCCCCATCTTTGACGAGGCCGGCCTGGCCGCCATCGGCGTCACCTGCACCAACCCCGGCGTTACCGCCGGCAACGACTACTACTACCGCATCTGCTTCCTGGATGACTTTCAGGCTCAGGTGCTGGCCAACTTCGCCATGGAGAAGTTCTCCGCCAAGAAGGCCTATCTGCTGGGCGAGCTGGGCAACGAGTATGACCAGGGCCTGCTGAGCTATTTTGAGCAGTCCTTTGACGGCGAGGTGGTCAAAGACTCCTTCCCCACCAACACCTCCGACTTCTCCACTTACCTGAACAAGGCGGTGGCCGAGAACGTGGACGTCATCTTCTGCCCCGTGTCCATCACCTACGCCACCCAGATCGTGAAGCTGGCCGCCAGCATGGGCCTGGAAGCGCCCATCCTGGGCTCCGACACCCTGGACAGCAACATGGTTCTGGAGGCCGCCTCCGGCTCCAATGTGAAGCTCTATGTCTCCACCTTCTATCAGGAGGGCGGCTCTCCTGAGTTTGACCAGGGCATCAAGGACTACATCAACAACAACTCCACTGCCAAGACCAACAACGGCGGCAATGACACCATCGCCGCTGTCACCGCCATGGGCTATGACGCTTACTACGTGGCGCTGGAGGCCCTGAAGGCCGCCGGCTCTACCGATCCCGCCGCCGTGAAGGCCGCGCTGCCCAGCCTGACCTACACCGGCGTGTCCGGCACCATCGCTTTTGATGAGCAGGGCGACGCCGTCCGTGATACCGCTTATATCAAGACGGCTGACACGGCCAACAATGTCTGGGCGCTGGAGACTGTCCAGACCGCGAAGTAATTCCCGAAGAGGTTACGGGATTGCCTGGCGGGGGGTCTCCCCCGCCAGACGCTTATATCCAACCATCCCTGCGCCGGGACGGCAGACAAGCCCGGGCTGAAGAAGGCCCGGCGCGCTGAACCGGCAGATTCCACCCGGCGGATTCCGCCCAGATCAGATTAGGCAAAGAGGCCTTCCAACCGCATCCGAGATTTTTGAGGAGGAAGACCCGATGAAAAAACTGCTGTCACTGACATTGTCCTGTACCCTGGCCCTTGCCGCCCTGTCCGGCTGCTCCAGCGCCCCGGCGGGAAATTCCGACGCCTCCGGAGGAGAGAGCGCCGCGGGTGAAAAAGTGGTCCGCATCGGCGTGTTTGAGCCCGCGACCGGAGACTCCGGCCCGGGCGGCAAGCAGGAGATGCTGGGCATCCAGTACGCTCAGTCTGAACAGCCTACCGTGGAGATCGGCGGAGAGACCTATACTGTGGAGCTGGAGTACGCTGACAACGGCTCCGACCCGGCCAAGGCTCCCACCGCTGCCTCTGAACTGGTGAGCAAGGATGTGTCTATGGTGCTGGGTTCTTACGGCTCCGGCGTGTCCATAGCGGGCGGTCCCGTCTTTGACGAGGCCGGGCTGTGCGTACTGGGCATGTCCTGCACCAATCCCCAGGTCACCGCGGGCAACGATTACTATTTCCGCATCTGCTTCCTGGATCCCTTCCAGGGCACCGTCCTGGCCAGCTTTGCCCAGGAGAAATTCGCCGCCGAGACGGTCTACTGCCTGGGCGAGTTGGGCAACGAGTACGACCAGGGCCTGATCGCCTATTTCAAAGAGGCCTTTGAGGCGGCGGGTGGTACTGTGATCGCCGACTCCTTCCCCACCAACACCTCTGATTTCACCACCTACATCAACAAGGCGGTGGCCGAGGGGGCCGATGTGATCTTCTGCCCGGTATCCATCGCCTACTCCACTCAGATCGTGAAGCTGTGCGCCGGCATGGGCCTGGATATCCCCATCCTGGGCGGCGATACCCTGGACAGCAACAAGGTGCTGGAAGCCGCTTCCGGCTCCGATCTGAAACTTTACATCTCCGCTTTCTATCAGGAGGGAGGCTCTCCCAAATTTGACGAGGGCTTCAAGGAGTGGCTCAACAGCGATTCCACCCACATCACCAACAACGGCGGCAACGACACCATCGCGGCGGTCTCCGCGATGGGCTGCGACGCTTACAACGTGGCGCTGGAAGCCATGAAGGCCGCCGGTTCCATCGATCCCGCCGCCGTGAAGGCGGCCATGTCCGGCGTGACCTACCAGGGTGTCTCCGGTGACATCGCCTTTGACGACATCGGCGACGCCATCCGGGATACGGCCTACATCAAGCGGGCGGACACCGCCGGCAATACCTGGGTTCTGGAGACCGTCCAGACCGTGAAATAAGACATTGGGGGGCGGCCGGCGGAAGAGGCTTCCGCCGGTCCCCGTTCCCCCTCAGATTCAGTCGGGACTGCCTCGAAGGCGGCCGCCTTCCGGCCTCTTTCGAGACGGTCCCGCGTCCCCTACAGAAACGCCAATAAGGGAGGTATCCTTTGTGCAATACGGCATTTCCGTCCTGCTCTCCGGCATCTCGCTGGGCGGGCAGTACGCCCTGATCGCCATCGGGTATACCATGGTCTACGGCATTCTGCGGCTCATCAACTTCGCCCATGGCGATGTGTTTATGGTGGCCGGTCTGATGATGGTATATCTGAGCGCGGCGCTGCCCCTGGGGGCGGCGCTGCCCCTGGTGCTGCTCCTCACCGTTCTCCTGGGCTTCGCCATCGAGCGGGCGGCCTATAAGCCCCTGCGCTCGGCGCCCCGGATGAGCGTCATGATCTCCGCCATCGGCGTGAGCTATCTGCTCCAGAATCTGGCCACCTATGTCACCGGCGGCCTGCCCCAGATGTATCCCGAACTGCCCCTGCTGTCCCAGAATGTCTCCATCGCCGGAGTGACCACCAAGTGGGTCACCGTGGTGACTCCCTTCCTGGTCATTATTCTGGTGCTGGCGCTGACCCAGCTCATCAACCACACCAAGGTGGGCATGGCCATGCGGGCGGTGGCCAAGGACTTTGAGACCAGCCAGCTCATGGGCATCAAGATCAATTCGGTTATTTCCATCACCTTCGTCATCGGTTCGGCCCTGGCGGCGGTGGGTTCCATGCTCTATTTTACCAACTACCAGTCCATCGTGCCCCTTTCCGGCGCTCTGCCCGGACTGCGGGCCTTCGTGGCCGCCGTGTTCGGCGGAATCGGCTCCATTCCCGGGGCCGTGGTGGGCGCTTTCATTATCGGCATCAGCGAGACGATCATCAAAGGCTCCAACTGGAGTGTCTTCTCCGATGCCTTCACCTTCGCGCTCCTCATCATCATCCTGGTGGTCAAGCCCACCGGCCTGTTCGGTGAGAAAGCCACGGACAAAGTGTAAGGAGGCGGGGATATGATTGAAAAGAAAAGCAAGAAGGGTGCCTTCCTCGCCCTGGCCTTTGTGGCTGCGCTGCTCATTCTGGTCATCGTGCTGGAAAACACCATGAAGCCCACCCACATGCTCTTTACGGTGCTGAAAAAGGGCGCGGTCTACGCTCTGGTGGCCACCTCCATGAACCTGCTCAACGGGTTCACCGGCCTGTTCTCTCTGGGGCAGGCGGGATTCATGCTCCTGGGCGCCTATACATACGCGATTCTCACCATCCCGGTGGCGGATAAGGACAGCGTATACTATCTGTACGGCGGCTCCACCGTGAAATTCTCCCTGCCCGACCTCTTCGGCGGGGCGGACACCGCGCCGGGCCTCATCTTGGGCGTTCTGCTGGCCCTCATCCTGGGCGGCTGTGTGGCGGCGCTGGTGGCCTGGCTCATCGGCCTGCCCGTGCTGCGGCTGAAATCAGATTACCTGGCCATCGCCACTTTGGGCTTTGCCGAGATCATCCGGGCCGTTTTCCAGTGGGATAAGCTGGGCCCGGTCACCAACGGCGCCAACGCCCTGAAAAACTTCCCCACCTTCTCCAGCTTCAATATCACCAATGCCAACGGAGAAGTGGTCCTGAGGCTGTCCACATTCGTGGCCTTCCTGCTGTCGGCCATCTGCATCACCATTATTGTCCTGCTCATCAATTCCTCCTATGGCCGTGCCTTCAAGGCCATCCGGGAGGATGACATCGCCGCCGAGGCCATGGGCATCAACCTGGCCAAGCACAAGCGGCTGGCTTTCTGTATCTCCTCCTTCTTCGCCGGGGTGGGCGGAGGCCTGTTTGCCATGTTCGCCAATCAGGCCCAGGCCAAGAACTTCACCACCGCAATGACCTATGAGATCCTGCTCATCGTGGTCATCGGCGGCATTGGCTCCATCTCGGGCTCCTGCATCGCCTCTTTCCTCTATGTGGCGGCCAGCGAGTGGTGGCTGCGGTTCCTGGATACCGAGACCTATATCGGCAGCTTCAAGGTTCCCTTCCTCCGCAACGGCTTCCGCATGGTGGTCTTCTCCGTCATCATCATGATCGTGGTCCTCTTCTTCCGCAAAGGAATCATGGGCGACAAGGAGCTGCCGGACCTGTTCCGAAAACGGGCCAAAACCAAAGGAAAGGCGGGTGCGGAACATGCCTGAGAACGTACTGAGCATGGAGCACGTCACCATGCAGTTTGGCGGCGTGGTGGCGGTGAACGACCTGTCCCTCCGCGTGGATCAGGGAGAGATCGTGGCGCTCATCGGCCCCAACGGCGCCGGCAAGACCACCGCCTTCAACTGCATCACCGGGGTCTATGAGCCGACCAACGGTCTGGTCACCTTCAAGGGGGAACCCATGATCCGCAACCATCCCCAGGGCAAGATGGCCAAGGAGTATAAGGGGTCCGAGCCCCAAATGTTCACCGAGGGATATGTCCCGGCGGCGGGAGAACAGACGGCGGATCCTTTTGCGGGCACCGGAAAGGTGGTCTCCCCCACCCCCGACCATGTCACCAAGCTGGGGATCGCCCGGACCTTCCAGAACATCCGGCTCTTCAGCGCCCTCACCGTGTTTGAAAACGTACTGATCGCCAAGCATATGCGGGCCAGGCAGAACTTTCTCTCCGCGACCTTCCGGCTCAACGCCAAGGAGGAAAAACGGATGCGGGAGGAGTCCATGGCTCTGCTGGAGGAGCAGAATCTGGCCCACCTGAAGGACGAGGTGGCCGGCTCTCTGCCCTATGGAATCCAGCGCCGGCTGGAGATCGCCCGGGCCCTGGCCACTGAGCCCAAGCTTCTCCTTCTGGACGAGCCGGCCGCCGGTATGAACCCCCAGGAAACCCAGGAGCTCACCGACTTCATCCGGCAGATCCGGAAGGAGTACAACCTTACCGTGTTCATGATCGAACACCATATGGACCTGGTCATGCAGATTTCTGACCGCATCTACGTGCTGGATTTCGGCAGTCTCATCGCCCAGGGCAGCCCCGCGGAGGTTCAGAACAACCCGCGGGTCATCGAAGCGTATTTGGGGGTGGCAGACGATGCTGAAGATTGACGGCCTGCGGGTCAACTATGGCGGCATCGAGGCCGTCAAGGGCATCACCTTCGAGGTGCCTGAGCGCCAGATTGTGACGCTGATCGGCGCCAACGGCGCGGGCAAATCCACCACGCTGCGGACCATCGCCGGACTGGTGAAGCCCGCCTCCGGGCGCATCCATCTCCAGGGGGATGATATCACCGGCATGTCCCCCGACCGCATCGTGTCCCGGGGCATTACCCTGGTCCCCGAGGGGCGGCACGTCTTCCCCGACCTGACTGTGCTGGAAAACCTGAAGATTGGAGCCTATTTGAGAAACGACAGTCTCTCCGATGACCTGGACTGGGTCTACTCCCTCTTCCCCCGGCTGAAGGAGCGGTCCTGGCAGGCGGCGGGCACCCTGTCCGGCGGCGAGCAGCAGATGCTGGCCGTGGGCCGGGCCCTCATGTCCCGGCCCAAGCTGATGATGATGGACGAGCCCTCCCTGGGCCTGGCCCCGCTGGTGGTGAAGGATATCTTCTCCATCATCCGGAAGGTCAACGAGCAGGGAGTCACCATCCTCCTCATCGAGCAGAACGCCAACATGGCCCTTCACATCGCCGACACGGCCTATGTGCTGGAGACGGGGCGGCTGACCCTGTCGGGCACCGGCAGGGAGCTGCTGAAGAACGAGGCGGTCAAAAAAGCCTATCTGGGCTGAGACGGATAACAGAAGCGGGGGCCCGGACCCGCCGCGGGGGCGGGCCCGCCTGTTATTATACCCCCGCCCCGGGGGGCACGGCCCTGGGTGGGTGCGTCCACCAACATCCGCGGGGGAGGGCACTTGCGGGCCCGCCCCACGGCCAGCATCTGCTGCTCGCCGCCGGACAG
>JAQXNP010000180.1 GCA_029098065.1 Clostridiales bacterium
AACTACATGATCATGCAGAGCTATGACTTCTATCATCTGTTCCAGCATTACGGCTGCAACATGCAGTTCGGCGGCGATGATCAGTGGTCCAACATGCTGGGCGGCACCGAACTCATCCGCCGGAAGCTGGGCAAGGATGCCTATGCCATGACCATCACCCTGCTCACTGATTCCCAGGGCAAGAAAATGGGCAAGACCGCCGGAAACGCCGTCTGGCTGGATCCCAACAAGACAAGCCCCTATGAGTTCTATCAATACTGGCGCAACGTGGGGGATGCGGACGTAATGAAGTGCATCCGCATGCTCACGTTCCTGCCTCTGGAGCAGATTGATGAGATGGATCACTGGAAGGACGCAAAGCTCAATGACGCCAAGGAGATTCTGGCCTATGAGCTGACCAAAATGGTTCACGGAGAGGAAGAGGCTGTGAAGGCGCAGAACGCCGCCAAAGCCCTCTTCGTCGGAGGGGGAGACGCGGCCAGCATGCCCTCTACCACGCTGACGGGGGCTGATTTCACCGATGGCTCTATCGGACTTCTGGATCTGATGGTCAAATGCGGTTTGGCCCCCTCCAAGAAGGAGGCCCGCCGGCTGGTAGAGCAGGGCGGCGTTGAGGTCAACGGCGCCAAGGCCGCCGATCCTTCCGCCAGGCTGGATTCTTCTGCTTTTGCCGGCGATGGGGTCAAGCTGAAAAAAGGAAAGAAAGTTTTCCATCGGGCAGTGACAGAATAACAGAACTTATGATACAATAAAAATGTGAGCTATTATTGAAAACAGAGCGGGAAGGGAGGAGACCATGGAGCGAAGGAAACGCAGGTGGTATCGTCTGGACAGCCGTGGGATTTCCAATCTGGTGGTTGTCTGTTCTGGAATCCTGCTCTATCTCGGCCTGACTCATTTGACTCAGGTGAAGGCAGTCATCGATGGGTTTTTGAATGTACTCTTTCCCTTTATCGCCGGTTTCATTATTGCCTATCTGCTCAATTCTCCTGCTAACTTTTTTGAGAAACAGGTGTATAAAGGCAGAAAGAAAGCACGTATTCTTGCCATTGTGACAGTCTTTGCTATCACTTTGATCATTATCGTGATTCTTTTGAATCTCATTCTTCCTCAGGTGGGTGACAGTCTTTTCCGCCTGCTGAGCAATGTATCTTACTATTTGAAGAACCTCGATGACATGGTCCAGCAGCTGTTTCAGAAACTGGATCAGAAAAATGATGTCATTGTGGAGTTGGTGCAGGCATACAAGGATCTGATGCGCAAGGTGGCCGAGCAGCTTACCGCCGCCATTCCGGATCTCTTTAACTTTGGAGTCGCTGTCGGAAACGGTGTTGTCACGGCGATTACCGCTGTTATTTCCTCCGTCTATATGCTGGCCGGGAAAGAGCGCCTGACCCGCCATCTGAAGAAATTGCTCTATGCCATTTTCCCGGCCCGAGGGGTCAGCCATATTCTTCGAATCGGCAGCAAGGCCAATCAGATTTTTGTCGGCTTCATCTATGGAAAACTTCTCGATTCCGCCATCATTGGCTTGCTGTGTTTCCTTCTGTCTACCCTGATCCGCATTCCCTATGCGATCCTGATCAGCGTTATCATCGGCGTTACCAATGTGATCCCGTTTTTTGGCCCCATCATCGGCGCCGTACCCTGTTTGATGATCCTGTTTATTGTGGACCCCTGGGCCGCGCTTCGGTTCGGCGTACTCATCATTGTCCTGCAGCAGTTTGATGGAAATATTCTGGGTCCCAAGATCCTCGGCGACAGCACAGGGCTTTCCGCCATCTGGGTACTGGTGGCCATTGTAGTGGGAGGCGGACTCTTCGGCTTCCCGGGAATGCTGCTTGGCGTGCCTACCTTTGCGGTACTCTACTCCCTCATGCGGGAGTGGACCGATCAGCGGTTGGCCCGGAAGGGAATCAACGCCGACGGTGAGCCGGTCAACGGTCGGGAATTACCGGATGACACAGCGACATAGTCCCGCCTGATTCCAATCAGAAACAAACAGTCCCCCGGCACAGAGGGAAATCCTGTGCCGGGGGACTGTTTCATTTTTATGAGAAGAGACGGGGAACCCAAATTCTGATTCAGATGACGTCATCCACCAGTTCTTTCATGGAATAGAGACCCGGTGCTTTTTTCACCAGGAACCGCGCCGCCCTGAGGGCTCCGGAGGCAAATACCTCCCGGCTCATGGCCGAGTGCTTCAGCTCGATGATCTCATCCCGTCCGGCAAAGATCACTTCGTGATCTCCCACGATGTTGCCGCCCCGCACTGAGGAGATTCCGATCTCATGGGGGGCCCGGGGCCTGCGCACCCCATGACGGTCATAGACATATTCACAGGAATAGGGGAGGCCTTCTTCCGCGGCGGCAGCCAGCATAAGAGCAGTGCCGCTGGGGGCATCCACCTTGCGGTTGTGGTGGCGCTCCACGATCTCCACATCGAAGCTGTCTCCCAGTGCCGCTGCAGCCCTGGTCACCAGATTCATCAGCACATTGATCCCCAGAGACATATTGCCCGAGCGGAAGATGGGGATTTGCGCAGCCGCCCTGTCAATGGCCTCCAGTTGGCTCTGGTCGTAGCCGGTCGTGGCCAGTACCAGGGGAAGGCCCCGGTCAACGCCAAATTCCAGCAGAGCCGGGAGAGCTGCGGGAGAGGAGAAATCGATCAGAGCGTCGGCCGCCGCGGTGCATTCGGCTGGGGAGGACCAGACGGGGAATTCTCCGTTTTCCGCGCCCATCAGGTCAAAACCACCGGCGATCTCCACATCGCCCGCCTCCCGGCAGACCTGAGCCACAACTTTTCCCATATGACCGTTACAGCCAGAAATGAAGATTTTTAACATCCCGTATGCCCCTTTTACTTCAGCAGGCCCATACGGATCATGGAAGAGCGCAGGACCTCCAGATGCTCCGGGGTCATCTCACACAGGGGGAGCCGCAGACCGCCCATCTGTCTGCCCGCCAGGTTAAGGGCGGTCTTGATGGGGATCGGGTTCACATCCACAAAAAGGGCATCGATAAAGTCCATATACTCGATCTGGAGCCTGGAAGCGGCGGCAAAGTCGTTTTCCAGGCACAGATGGCTCATCCGGACCATGACCTCCGGCACAATATTGGCGGCCACCGAGATGACCCCCCGGGCACCCAGGGACATCATGGGCACCACCTGGTCATCGTTGCCGGACCAGATGTAGAAATCATCTCCGCAGAGGAAACGGGTGTGAGCCAGCAGAGAGAAGTTGCCGCTGGCCTCCTTTACTCCATTGATCCTGGGATTTTCGGAGAGGACCTTATAGGTCTCGGCAGTGAAAGAGACGCCGGTGCGGGACGGTACGTTATAGAGGATGATCGGCAGATTGACCCGGTCTGCGATGTATTCGTAATGCTTGATGAGGCCCATCTGAGTTGCCTTGTTGTAGTATGGGGTCACCA
The DNA here is from genome assembly GCA_029098065.1 of Clostridiales bacterium. Lineage (GTDB taxonomy): Bacteria > Bacillota > Clostridia > Oscillospirales > Oscillospiraceae > Vermiculatibacterium. Next base: position 3,436 of record JAQXNP010000180.1, read on the forward strand.
GCAGGAGCGCATCCGCGCCGGAGTCCTGGGCGTGCTGAGAGAGATAGACAGCGGCGGAAGTGTCATTGCTGCCCGCACCGGCCACCACTTTGACCCGGTGGTTGACCTTTTTGACGCAGTATTCCACCACGGCGATATGCTCCCGGATAGACATGGTAGCGCTCTCGCCAGTGGTGCCGCAGACACAGATGGCGTCCACTCCGCCGGCGATCTGTTCTTCAATGAGGGCTCCAAAGGCCTCATAATTGACCGCGCCGCTTTCATCAAAGGGAGTGACGATAGCGGTACAGGCCCCGCTGAACACAGGTTCACGCATTGAAATCATCCTTTCTGGATCGGGATTTTACTTGTGGTCGATGTAGCCCTGAGCGCACAGGAGCTCGGCCAGTTCCACCGCGCCGCCCGCGGCTCCCCGCAGGGTGTTGTGGGACAGGCATACAAACTTGTAATCGTACTGGGTATCGGGACGGAGCCGTCCGATGGAGATGGCCATGCCTTTTTCAAGATCACGGTCCAGACGGGCCTGGGGCCGGTCATTCTCCTCGAAGTAATGGAAAAACTGCTTGGGAGCCATGGGGAGTTCCAGCTCCTGGGGGACGCCTTTGAAATTGGCCCAGATTTCTTTCATCTCATCCATGGAGGGTTTCTTCTCAAAAGAGACAAAAACAGCGGCGGTGTGGCCGTTGGACACGGGAACCCGCAGGCACTGGGCGGTGATGGAGGGCTTTTCCGCCTTGACAATAACCCCGTTTTCCACCTTGCCCCAGACTTTCAGGGGCTCCTGCTCGCTTTTCTCCTCCTCGCCGCCGATGTAGGGGATGACATTATCCACCATCTCGGGCCAGCTCTCAAAGGTCTTGCCCGCACCGGAGATGGCCTGATAGGTACAGGCCAGAATTTTCTCCAGACCGAACTTCCGCAGGGGAGTAAGGGCAGGGGCATAGCTCTGGATGGAGCAGTTGGACTTAACCGCGATAAAGCCCCGTTTGGTTCCCAGCCGGTTGCGCTGGAAAGGGATGACCTCCAGGTGTTCCGGGTTCAGTTCGGGAACCACCATGGGAACGTCTTCCGTCCACCGGTGGGCAGAGTTGTTGGAGACCACCGGGCACTCGTGCCTGGCGTAGGCTTCCTCCAGGGCCCGAATTTCTTCCTTTTTCATGTCTACAGCGGAAAAGACAAAATCCACCTGGGACGCGATCTTCTCGATGTCAGCCTCGGCGTCCATCACCACCATGTCTCTGACCTGATCCGGCATGGGAACTTCCAGCTTCCAGCGGCCCTCCACTGCCTGAGCGTAGGTTTTTCCGGCAGACCGGGGACTGGCTGCCAGAGCGGTCAACTCAAACCAGGGGTGGCCGCAGGTGAGGGTGATGAACCTCTGTCCAACCATACCCGTGCAGCCAATGATACCAACTTTAAATTTTTCCATTTCCATCTACCTCCCAATATCTGTCTCTCCATCCTATGCGGATAAAAAGAAAATCAGCGGCTTTACCAGCGGCTGATTTTGTACTATAATGTCAGAGACGCCCGATGCCTCTCTCCATTCGACAAAATCAGACAGCGCTCCACCGGGAACCCGGTGACAGTCGCAGGCAGGTGCAGCCTGACAACCAGCACGGACCGCTCCTGGGACAGCCCGCCCTTCGGCGGCCGCCTCCTTCACGCGGTTCCACAGGCCCCGGAGCCCTCCCCGCGCTACCAGACTGGCCGCGCCTCTCTCTGAAATTGATATTTTGTTGATACTATCACAACCGCACACCTCTGTCAACCTGCTTTCTTTCGGAGATGAATTTGCGGTGCTGAATACGAAAAATGGATGATTGGTCCGGCTTTTGACTTCTTTGTTCCCCTTGTTCTGCAACCGGCAGATAACTGCTTTTCCCCAAAGGAGGTACCTATGAGAAAAAAATGGGTGGCGGCCCTCTGCGCCGCCGCACTTTTTCTGAGCTGTGTTCCATATGCTTCGGCGGCAGGGACGGAAAACGACATTCTGGTTGGTCTGGCCTATGGCAGCACCGCTCTGGACGGGGCCAATCTGAAAAACAGCGTGGGCTCCGGCTATCGGTTTGGCTATCTGGATGGGAATCGGAATTTTTGCGAGCTGGGCCGTACTGAGGAAACCGATATTTCAGTCGCCAAGACCCAAAATGTCTATTACGGGACCTATCAGGGCTACACAAGCTACTCCGGTTCCATTACCTCCAATATCTTAGTGGGCTGCTGGCATGTCCGGCTGCCCGTCACTCCCGGCTCCTTTGAAGAGGCGCAGGCTGCCGCCGATGTCAACGGCGGATTTCCCGCCTGGATCAACGGGGAATGGCAGGTTCGCGCAGGCGCTTATGGAACCCGTGCGGAGGCACAGGCGGCTGCTGATGCAGTGGGGGGGACCGTGTCGGGTACCAGTGCTTACGGAGTGTCGGTGATCCGGACGGGGACTGCCTCCATCCTCTTTCAGTTTGATGGGGGAGAGGAGTGCTCCCTGACCGTCAAGCCGGGCCTGGATGACACACAGAGTACGGTCATCTGGTTCAAGGGCAATCGTTATTATGGCGCTTTTCAGTATCAGAGGGTGAATGGCGGCGCTCTGGTCGTCTCCAATCTTCTGCCGCTTGAGGATTACATCAACTGTGTGATTTCCCGGGAAATGAGCAGCAGCTGGCCGTTGGAGGCGCTGAAGGCGCAGGCCGTCTGTGCCAGAAATTTTTATGAGACCAATCTGGGCAAGCATAAGGCCTACGGATTTGACATCTGTGCCACCACGGACTGTCAGGCCTACTACGGGATGAGCGAGACCAATGAACGCACAGCCCGGGCCGCCGCGGAGACGGCTGGACTTCGGGCCTGGTATCAGGGAGAACTGGCTGAGACCTATTATTTTTCCTCCAGCGGCGGTGGAACCGAGGATGTGCGCAATGTCTGGGGCGGTTCCATCCCGTATCTGTGCGGAGTGGTCGATCCTTACGAGGCTGCCGTATCCGATAAAATTACTTACTGGGACTATACGACCACGTTCACGGCTTCGGAACTTAACGCCATCGTTCAGCCCTATCTGCAATCCCGGGGATACAACTGTGCTGCCATTGTGGATTTTCAGGTCACGGAACGGACCCCAACAGGGAATGTAAAATCCATTTCCTTTACAGATTCTAATGGGAAGGTATGGCCCTTTACGCAAACGGCGGCATCCAATTTCCGCTCGGTACTGGGGCTGAAATCAATCCGCTATACCGTTACTAAATCAGGGGAGTCCACAGGTGGGGTATACTATACCACCGGGGGAGGAACCCTCTCCTCCATGAACGGCGTTTACGCCGTCAGAGGAGATGGTTCCGTGGGAGCTCTCAGCGCAAACCCCTATGTAATAACCGGATCCGGCACCGGATTTCTGCCCGCGCCAACCGGAGAAACGTCCGGAACCACAGACGGAGAGGCCGTGTATACCATTCACAGCTCGGGCTGGGGCCACAGTGTGGGCATGAGCCAGTGGGGTGCTTACGCCATGGCGCAGCAGGGGAAGACCTTCCGGGAGATCCTGACCTTCTATTACCCCGGGATTGAAATTTATTGAGAAAGTTGGAATTGTATCCATGAAGACCTCGGATTTTTATTACGACCTGCCTCAGGAGCTCATTGCCCAGACTCCGCTGGAACGGCGGGACAGTTCCCGCCTGATGCTGCTCAACAAAGAGACAGGTGAGACCGCTCACCGGCACTTTTACGAGCTGCCCCAGTTCCTTCGGCCCGGCGACTGTCTGGTTCTCAATGACTCCCGGGTGCTTCCGGCCCGCCTGCTGGGGCACCGCGACCCTTCCGGCGGCGCGGTGGAGGTCCTGCTGCTGGTGGACAGGGGAGAGAAGAAGTGGGAATGCCTGGTCCGTCCGGGCCGAAAGCTCCACCCGGGGCAGAAGATTGTCTTTGGAGATGGTTCTCTGCTGACGTGCGAGATCCTGGAGGAGCTCCCCGGCGGCAACCGGATTGTCCGATTCCACTATGAAGGTATTTTTCTGGAGATCCTGGAGCAGCTGGGAAAGATGCCCCTGCCGCCCTATATCAAAACAGAACTCAATGACCCGGAGCGCTATCAGACGGTCTATTCCCGGGAGGTG
>JAQXNP010000181.1 GCA_029098065.1 Clostridiales bacterium
ATCTTCCTTATCCTTGGGGCATTGGGGAACTTTACTACCCTCTGTTTTGGGTAAATTATAGTTCTCTCTTTCGATGATACCGTACTTCTGCTTTATCTGAGCAATATACAAACTGCTGACCTTCAGGCCATACTTTTCAAGGACATATTGCTTGATTTCGGAATAGGTTGCCTTTGCCTCTGCTGTGGTTGTTTCTAACTCCGAAAGGTCTAATTCAACCTCAATATGGCTGGTAGATTTCTGTTGGGACAACAAAACAACCGTCTCCACGTGTGCGGTGCGGGGGAAGAGGTCCGCCGCCTCGGCCCGGACCGCCCGGTAGCCCAGGGCGGCGAAGCGCTTCACGTCCCGGGCCAGGGTGGCCGGGTCGCAGGAGACGTAGACCACCCGCTCCGGGGCCATCCGGGCGATGGAGCTCACCACCGATTCAGCCAGCCCCTTCCGGGGCGGGTCCACCGTAACCACATCGGGGCGCACGCCCTCGGCGGCGAACCGGGCGGCGATGTCCGCGGCATCGCCGCAGAAGAATTCAGCGTTCCGGATGCCGTTCCGGACGGCGTTGGCCCGGGCGTCCTCAATGGCATGGGGGACCACCTCGGCGCCGAAGACCCTGCCCGCGTTCCGGGCCAGGCAGAGAGTGATGGTGCCGATGCCGCAGTAGAGATCCAGAACGGTCTCCGTCCCGGTGAGACCGGCGAAGTCCAGCGCCCGGTGGTAGAGAACTTCCGCCTGATCGGCGTTGACCTGGTAGAAGGAGGGCACCGACAGCCGGAAGGTGAGGCCGCAGAGGGTGTCCATCAGAAAATCGTCTCCCCAGAGGGTGCGGTAGGAGTCGCCCAGGATCACGTTGTTTTTCTTTTCGTTGACCCCCAGTACCACTCCCCGGAGCCCGGGCTCGGCGGCGCGGAGGGCAGAGACCAGCTCGCCCTCATGAGGGAGCTTCCTGCCGTTGACCAGCAGACAGCACAGGGATTCCCCCGCCCGGTTGGTGCGGACATAGAGGTGGCGGAGAAGCCCTCCGCCGGTGCGCTCATCGTAGGCGGGGACCTGATACGCCGCCATAAACTCCTTGACGGCCCGGCGGAGCCGGGCGCAGCTCCCGGGCTGGAGGAGGCAGTCAGCCACATCGGTGACGGCGTGGGTCCGGGCGGCATAGAAGCCAATGGCCCCCTTTGAGACGGGGAATTGGACCTTGTTTCGATAACGCTCCGTATTTTTCGCCCCGTGGATTATGGAAACGGGGCAGTCACAGTCCCCGATGCGGCGGAGACAGTCGGCCACCTTCTGACGTTTGAATTCCAGCTCCTCGGCGTAGGTCATGTGGCGGAGGGCACAGCCGCCGCAGCTGACGTAGTGGGGACAATCTGAGGGGAGGCGGGCGGGGGAGGGGGTCAGCACCTTCTCCACATGGCCCCAGGCGGCGGACTTGCCCACCTTGTCCAGCCGGACGGCGCACGTCTCCCCCCGGAGGGCACCGGCGACGAAGCAGGCCATGCCGTCAGGGAGACGGGCTACTCCCTCGCCGGAGGTGCCGTAGCCGTCGATGGTCAGGGTTACAACGGGCGGGTTTTGTTTCTTTATTTCCATGGCGTCAGAATATCCTCCAGATCGGTATAGGGGACGGCAAAGGTGACGGAACCCACCGCCCCGGGCAGATCTCCGTCGGGGAAGTAGCACACCAGACTATCCTCGGTGAGATAGAACTGCTCGGGCTGGAAGGCGGCGGTGAGATTTCCCTCATCCAGCACGGCCCCGGCGTAGGCGCCCTGGGCGTTGAGGGCCAGCACGGCGTCCAGTACCCGCTGGCGGGCCTCCTCCTCGGAGCAGGTGAAGAGGCCGGCGAAGGTCAGCCGGGTCCCGGTGGTCAGATCAAAGGTGTCCCCCACCGGGTACATCGCGGGGGAGGGCCCGCCGACATTGCTGTAGTGACTGCGCAGGACGCTGACCCGGGCGGGGGTCTCCAGGGAGATCTCATAGCGCTCGGTGTCCACATAGGCGTAGAAAGGGTCCCCGGTGATCTGGGAGGCCTTGAAGTCATCCACCGCCCAGCCGGAGAGCTCCGCGGCGGAAGAGGCCAGATCGTCCAGGGCGGCGGCATAGTAGGCGTTGATGGCCTCATAGGCGGAGACACCCTGCGCGTTTTCAATTTCGGGCAGCCGGTATTCCGGGGCGAACACGGGCTCGGGGCGGCCCTCCACGGCGTAGGCGGTCATGTAGACCTGCTCCCCCCACTCGGGGGCCGGGGCGGCGGTCTCCTCCGGTGGGGTGGAAGCGGACGGCACCGGGGCGGCGGAGCCCTCCGGCGAGGGGACGGGAGAGGCGTATTCAGCCACGGTGGAGCAGGCGGTGAGCAGCAGGCACAGGGCCAGCGGAAGGATGAGTCTGCGGCGCATACTGGCCTCCTTTCTGAAGCGGGACGGTTTTTCTCTAGTTTACCACGCCGGGAACGGAAGGTAAAGAAGCGGTTTTGTGCCGCCGGGCAAAAGAGTGTTGAACCGGGACCTGTTTTTGCGGTATGATAGAGAACATAGATCAAAAAAGGAGCGCCCGCTTATGAAATACGATTTTACTTCTGTGATTGACCGCCGGGGCTGGGACGCCATGGCGGTGGACAGCCTGGGGACGGGCGGCGGCTTCGCCCCCGACGCCCCCCGGGAGGGCTTCGACGCCATCCCCATGTGGGTGGCAGATATGAATTTTCCCGTGGTGCCCACGGTGCAGGAGGCCATCATCCGGCGGGCGGAGCACCCGGCCTTCGGATATTTTCCTGTCCGGCAGGAGTATTACGATGCGATCATCCGGTGGCAGAAGACCCGGAACGGCGCCGGGGATCTGAAACCGGAGCACATCGGCTACGAAAACGGCGTGCTGGGCGGCGTCATCAGCGCCCTGAACGTGTTCTGCTCCCGGGGAGACCGGGTGCTGGTCCACTCGCCCACCTATATCGGCTTTACCAACAGCCTGGCCAACAACGGCTACCGCATCGTCTCCTCCCCGCTGAAGCGGGACGCGCAGGGCGTCTGGCGGATGGATTTTGAGGATATGGAACGGCAGATCGTCCGGAAGAAGATCCACGCGGCCATCCTCTGCTCGCCGCACAACCCCTGCGGCCGGGTGTGGGAGGCCTGGGAGCTGGAGCGGGCCATGGAGCTGTTCCGGAAATATGACGTGTCCGTGGTCTCTGATGAGATCTGGTCGGATATCG
>JAQXNP010000182.1 GCA_029098065.1 Clostridiales bacterium
TCCGGCGCGGTGCTGGACGGCAAGCTCTTTACCGGTTTCAATTACGCCGGTATGGAAGCGGGTCATATGGTCATCCGCCGGGGCGGCCGCCCCTGTACCTGCGGCCGCCGGGGCTGCTGGGAGACCTATGCCTCGGCCACCGGCCTCATCCGCTCCACCCGGGAGGCCATGGAGGCCCACCCGGACAGTGCTCTCTGGAAGCTGGCCTCCACGCTGGAGGCCGTGAACGGCAGGACGGCCTTTGACGCCGCCCAGGCCGGGGACGCCGCCGCCCGGCAGGTGGTGGAGGAGTACGAGGCGGACCTGGCCTGCGGTCTGGCCAACCTCATCAACATCCTCCAGCCCGAGGTCCTCTGCCTGGGCGGCGGGGTATCCAGACAGGGAGAAAACCTGTTGGCCCCTGTCCGGGCCCTGCTGGACCAGGAGGAGTTCACCCGGGATGCCGGACGGCGCACCAAAGTGTGCGAAGCCCGGCTGGGCAACAACGCGGGCATCATCGGCGGCGCGCTGGTCCCCCTTTATCGCTGAGTCAGCAGGGGGTGAAGCCCTCCTCGCCGCCGGGCTTCTTTTTCCCGTCGGGCCAGAGAGCCATGGACACGCCGTAAAGCACCGCCGCCGCTACCGCGATGGCCTGGAGCTTGTTCTCCTTGAGCCATGGGCCGTATTTTTCCCAAACCGGCCAGTTCTTTCCCTCGCACAGCGCCTCCACGGCGTACACCGCCGCCGCGGCGATGACAGCGCATACCGCCAGCCGGGAGAGTTCGCCGTGTTTCCCCTGTTCCTGTTTCATGCCGCCGCCCCCTTCCTTCCAGTCTATGCGCAGGATATCTGTTTGATAAGAGGATGATCGCAGACCATGAGCCGTAAACAGCCGTTAAAAGAGCCCGCAAAGGCGCGAAAGAGCATTCCCCCCGCCGACCCGTCTCCCGAGGAGGGGCTGAGCCGTGACCAGGTGGAGGAGCGCCGCCGGGCAGGCTGGACCAATGTGCCGGTGGAGAGTCCTACCAAGACGGAAAAAGAGATCATCCGGGAGAATGTCCTCACCTATTTCAATCTGATCTTCGTCATTCTGGCGGTGGCCCTGATCGCCGTGGGCGCTTACCGGGACGCCACATTTCTTCTCATCGCCGTGGCCAATACCGCCATCGGGATCTTTCAGGAGATCCGTTCCAAGCGGACCATCGACAAGCTGAACCTGCTGGCCGCTCCCCGGGGCACCGTGGTGCGGGAGGGGGCGGTAATGAGTATCCCCACCGCCCAGATGGTGCGGGACGATATCGCGCAGTTCGCCGCCGGAGATCAGATCTCCGCCGATGCCGTGGTGTGCTCCGGGGAGGTGCAGGTCAACGAGGCCCTGATCACCGGCGAGTCGGAGCCCCTGACCAAGAAACCGGGGGATTCTCTCCGCTCCGGCTCTTTTGTGGCGGCGGGGACCTGTCGGGCCCGGCTCACCCGGGTGGGGCCGGATTCCTATGCCGCCCGCCTCACCCTGGAGGCGAAAAAGGGCAGTCACACCGCCCGCTCCGAGATGATGAACTCCCTGGATAAGCTCATCCGGGTCATCGGCATCGCGCTTATCCCCATGGGGGCCATCCTCTTCTGGAAGCAGTATTTTGTGCTGAAGCTCGGGATGCAGAAGGCGGTCACCGCCACCGTGGCCGCCCTGATCGGTATGATTCCGGAGGGACTCTATCTCCTGACCAGCGTGGCCCTGGCGGTGAGCATGATCCGTCTGGCCCGGAAAAAGACGCTGGCGCAGGATATGAACTGTATTGAGACTCTGGCCCGGGTGGACGTTCTCTGCGTGGACAAGACGGGGACCATCACCGAGCAGAAGATGACCGTCCGGGAAGTGGTTCCCCTGGATGAGGAGAAATACCCCATGGAGACGGTGGAAGCGGCGGCGGGAGCCCTCTATGCCGCCCTGGGGGCAGACAATGACACCGGGCGGGCCATGCTGGAGCGGTTCCGGACCGAACCCGGCTGGCAGGCGGTATCCACGGTGCCTTTTACATCAGCCAATAAATACGCGGGGGCGGTTTTTGCCGGGCACGGCAGTTATGTGGCCGGCGCCCCGGAATTTGTCATGGGGGACCGCTATCAGGATCTGAAGGAGATGGTGGAGCCGTATTCCGCCAAGGGCTACCGGGTGCTCCTGCTGGCGGAGTATGACGGTACGCCTGACGGCAAGGCCCCGCTGGACGGCCGGCGGGTGAAGCCCATGGCCCTGACGCTCCTGGCCAACCGGATCCGGCCGGAGGCCCCGGATACCTTTGCCTACTTTGCCCGGCAGGGGGTGGCGGTGAAGGTCATCTCGGGGGACAATCCCCTCACCGTGGCCGAGGTGGCCCGTCAGGCGGGCGTGGAGCACGCGGAGCAATGGGTGGATGCCGCCACTCTGAAAACCGATCAGGACATCTATGCCGCGGCGGAGGCATACACTGTTTTCGGCCGGGTGACCCCGGGCCAGAAGCGCAAGCTGGTGAAGGCTCTGCAGAAGCAGGGCCACACCGTGGCCATGACGGGGGACGGCGTCAACGACGTGCTGGCTCTGAAGGACGCCGACTGCGGCATCGCCATGGCCTCGGGCAGCGAGGCGGCCAGCCACGCCGCCCAGCTGGTGCTGCTGGACTCCAACTTCGCCTGTCTCCCGGAGGTGGTGGCCGAGGGGCGGCGGGTCATCAACAACATCCAGCGTTCGGCGGCGCTCTTTCTGGTGAAAAATATCTTTTCCTTCTGCCTGTCCCTGCTGACCATTTTCGTGGATATGCCCTATCCTCTGGCGCCCATCCAGCTCTCCCTCATCAGCGCCCTCACCATCGGCTTCCCGTCCTTTGTGCTGGCGCTGGAACCCAACAAAGCCCGGGTCAGGGGGCACTTTATGACCAATGTGCTGCGGGAGGCCTTCCCCGGCGGACTCACCAATCTGATCATCATTCTGGGAATCGAGGCATTCACGTATGCCTTCGCCTTTTCCACAGAGTCTCTGTCCACCCTTTCGGCGCTGTGCATGGCCTTTGTCGGCCTGCTGGTGCTCTACCAGGTGTGCAAGCCCTTTGACGCCAAGCGCCGGGCGCTGTGGGGCGGTGTGGCGGCGGCCCTGCTCTTCTGCGTGGTATTCCTCCGGGATTTCTTCTCGCTGAGTGTGCTGGGGCTTCAGGAGAATCTGGTGCTGGCGGTATTCCTGGCCCTGTCCTGGCCGGTGATGAAGTTCGTGCTGGCCTGCTTTGACCGGGGGGACGCGGTTTATCACCATCTGAACCGGGGCCGGCGGGAGAAGCGGACAAAAAGCAGACGTTAAGCAGCGCCGCGCGCCTGCGGCCTCCGGCGGGCCTTTTGAGCCGGGAATACAGTGTTTTTCAGGTGCGGCAAGTATTTCCATAAAAAATTCTTCCGAACTTGGAATCTCTTGCCGAACGGCGGTGTGCCGCCTTGAATTTTTTCCAGTATCCTGTATGGATCCTGAGCGGATACTAAACGGAAAAGGAGGCTGCTCTATGACGGGCGATTTTTATGAACAGGAGAGAGCCGGCGAGCGGGGGATGATGGGAGAGAGCCTGGGGCGCTATGCCGCCAGGACGTTTGCCATCATGTTTCTGGGGCTGATCGTGACCTTTGGCGTGGCGTATTCCGGTTATGCCAGCGGACTCATATTTTATGTATTTTCCATTCCCGGCGTTCATCTGGCGCTCCTCATTGCCGAACTGGCGGTGGTGCTG
>JAQXNP010000183.1 GCA_029098065.1 Clostridiales bacterium
ATTGAGATTGACCTCTCCACAGTGGAGCCCATGATCGCCCTGCCCTTCCACCCCTCCAACGCTTACACCATCAAGGAGTTCAAGGCCAATATGACCGACCTGCTCCACCAGGTGGACCTGGACACTGCCGAGCAGCTGGGCGTGAAGAACGCCGCCCCCCTGTCCCGCAAGATTGTCAACGGGCAGTTTGTGGCTGACCAGGGCGTCATCGCCGGCTGCTCCGGCGGCACCTATCAGAACCTGGTCCGGGCAACTGAGATTCTGGGCGGCCACCCCATCGGCTCCGACGCCTTCTGGCTCTCCTGCTATCCCGGCTCCATGCCCGCCATGCAGGAGCTCACCCGGAAGGGCTACATCGCCGATCTGATGGCGGCGGGTGCCTCTGTCCGCTCCTGCTTCTGCGGCCCCTGCTTCGGCGCCGGAGACGTGCCCGCCAACGGCGGCTTCTCCATCCGCCACTCCACCCGCAACTTCCCCAACCGGGAGGGTTCCAAGCCCACCGACGGCCAGCTGTCCTATGTGGCCCTGATGGATGCCCGCTCCATCGCCGCCACCGCCCTCAACGGCGGCGTCCTCACCGGCGCGGACGAGCTGCCCGACGAGCTTCTCCGGGCTGACTCTCCCGACGAGATCTGGGATTACGACGACAGCGCCTACAAGGCCCGGGTCTACTACGGCGTAGGCCGGCCCCAGCCCGACGCGGAGCTGAAATTCGGTCCCAACATCGCCGACTGGCCCCAGCAGATCCCCATGCCGGAGAATCTCCTGCTCACCTGCTGCGCCGCCATCTATGACCCGGTGACCACCACCGACGAGCTCATCCCCTCGGGGGAGACCTCCTCCTACCGCTCCAACCCTATCCGCCTCTCCCAGTTCGCCCTGAGCCGGAAGGATCCCCAGTATGTCCCCCGGGCTCAGGCCGTCCAGGCCGAGGAGGCCAAACGGCGAAAGGGCGAGGCCACCGGCGCGCTGATGGGCCGGGATCCCGGAACCACTGGCCTGGGTTCCTTCGTCATGGCTCTCAAGCCCGGCGACGGCTCCGCCCGGGAACAGGCCGCCTCCTGCCAGCGTGTGCTGGGAGGCTGCGCCAACCTGGCCGCCGAGTACGCCACCAAACGCTACCGCTCCAATGTGGTGAACTGGGGCATGCTCCCCTTCATCGCCGAGGATGTGAAGGACTGGAATATCCAGCCCGGAGACCAGCTTTATCTCCCCGGTATCAAGTCGGTGCTGGGGGGAGACGGAGAAACGGTGTCCGCCGTTTTGATCCAGAATGGCGCGGAACGGCCGGTGACCCTGAAGCTGCCCGGTATGACCCGGGAAGAGCGGGATATCGTCCTGGCCGGATGCCTCATCAACTACTACGCCGAATAACCGCAGAAAAACGGCCCGCTGTCGCGAAAGGCGACAGCGGGCCGTTTTCGTATTATGTTGTTTCAGAACAGGCCTGTGATTCAACCGTTCTCGTCCCCATCGATGTTCTCCGCCGCGGGCACTTTCGGAAGGCCGGGCATGGTCATGATGTCGCCGGTGAGGGCCACCACGAACCCGGCGCCCGCCGACACCTTCACCTTGCGCACGGTAATGGTGAAACCCTTGGGCGCCCCCAGCAGATTCTGATCGTCGGAGAGGGAATACTGGGTCTTTGCCATGCACACCGGCAGGGAGCCGAAGCCCAGGTCGGTGAGCTTCGCCAGCTCCTTGGCCGCCGCGGGAGCGAAGTTCACCCCGTCCGCGCCGTAGACTTTCTCCGCCACCGCCTCGATCTTCTCCTTCAGCGGCATCTCATCGGGGTAGGCGAAGCGGAACCGGTTCTCCCCGGTCTCAATGACCCGCAGGACCTCCCGGGCCAGCTCCTCTCCGCCGGCGCCGCCCCTGCCCCACACCTCGGACAGAGCCACCTTCACGCCGTAAGTATCGCAGGCTCTGCGGATGAGCTCGATCTCCGCCTCGGTGTCGTTGTCAAAACGGTTGATGGCCACCACGGCGGGCAGGCCGTAGACCCGGGTGATGTTCTCCACATGCTTGAGGAGGTTGGGCAGGCCCTTCTCCAGCGCCTCCAGGTTTTCCCTGCCCAGCTCGGCCTTGGGGCAGCCGCCGTGGTGCTTCAGGGCCCGGACGGTGGCCACGATGACCGCGGCGTCGGGCTTCAATCCCGCCGCCCGGCACTTGATGTCCAGAAACTTCTCCGCACCCAGGTCGGCGCCGAAGCCCGCCTCAGTGACCACGTAATCGGCCAGCCGCAGGGCGGCGTCGGTGGCGGTCACCGAGTTGCAGCCGTGGGCAATGTTGGCAAAGGGGCCGCCGTGGATAAGGGCCGGGGTGCCCTCCAGGGTCTGGACCAGATTGGGCTTCACCGCGTCCTTCAGCAGAGCGGCCATGGCCCCCTCCGCCTTCAGATCGTGGGCGGTCACCGGTGCGCCGGAACGGGTGTAGGCCACCACCATCCGGCCCAGCCGGGCCTTCAGGTCGCTCAGGCTCTCCGCCAGGCAGAAAACCGCCATGACCTCCGAGGCTACGGTGATGT
>JAQXNP010000184.1 GCA_029098065.1 Clostridiales bacterium
TGCTCCAGCTCAAGGTGGATAAAAACGGAGAGGGCCATTGCTACACCTGCATGGGCTGCCGGTCCTTCCTGACCCCCTACGTGGACCCGGAGACCGGAAAGCCCAAGTATTACGGCCGGTTCAACCAGGGCGTGGTCACCATCAATCTGGTGGATGTGGCTCTCAGCTCCCACGGGGATATGGACCAGTTCTGGCGGGTCTTTGACGAGCGGCTGGAGCTGTGTTACCGTGCCCTCATGTGCCGCCACAACCGGCTCAAAGGCACCCTGTCCGACGCCGCCCCCATTCTGTGGCAGTACGGTGCCCTGGCCCGTCTGAAAAAGGGCGAGCCCATCGACAAGCTCCTCTACAACGGCTACTCCACCATCTCTCTGGGCTACGCCGGACTGTGTGAATGCGTGAAGTATATGACCGGCAAACCCCACACCGACCCCACAGCCACCCCCTTCGCGCTGGAGGTCATGCAGCACATGAACGACAAGTGCGCGGAGTGGAAGGCCAAGGAGCATATCGACTTCTCCCTCTACGGCACCCCCCTGGAGTCCACCACCTACCGCTTTGCCAAGTGCCTTCAGAAGCGGTTTGGTATTATCCCCGGCGTAACAGATAAGGCTTATATTACAAATAGTTATCACGTTCACGTCACCGAGGAGATCGACGCCTTCTCCAAACTGGCTTTTGAGGCCCAGTTCCAGAAGCTGTCCCCCGGCGGAGCCATCAGCTATGTGGAAGTGCCCAACATGCAGGACAACATCCCGGCGGTGCTGTCGGTGATCCAGTTCATCTACGACCATATCATGTACGCCGAGCTGAACACCAAGTCGGACTACTGCGAGGTGTGCGGCTACGATGGAGAGATCCAGATCGTGGAGGATGACGGCAAGCTGGTGTGGGAGTGCCCCAACTGCCACAACCGGGACCAGGACAAGATGAACGTGGCCCGCCGGACCTGCGGCTATATCGGGACCCAGTTCTGGAATCAGGGCCGGACCCAGGAGATCAAGGAGAGAGTCCTCCACCTGTAATCAGTAAGAGCGGCGCCTTCGCCTCTCGTACCAGTAAAAGAGGGGACGGGCAGAAGCCCGTCCCCTCTTTTTACCCGCCCGCCGGATCCAGCGGCAGAATTCCGCTGACCAGGCCCGTCTCGCAGTTGTACCAGAAATAGCCCTCCCGGAATGTCCCGCCGTCAAAGCTGTAATAGAGGAGCATCGACCGGCTGTCCTTTCCCCACTGGAGAAACTGGTATTCCACTTTCGGGGGCTCGTCCAGAGGCTGCATCAATTCTTCCTCCGTCATCCAGTGATAGAGATTGACCACGGCGGCGAGATTGGTCCCTGTGTGCCGCTCCAGATCGGACAGCACCAGACAGCGTGTATCCTCCCCCTGCCGGACAGCCAGCACATATTTCCTGCTGTCCGGCGCCCACCAGAGTCCCTCGTAGGAGACATCATCCCCATAGCTGACATAGGTGCGGACCCTCCCGTCCGGGGTCTCCTCCTCCAGGATGGTCTGCACCGAGTCCTCCAGGGTGAACCGGAGGGGCCAGAAGTCCCATTTTTTGCTGTAGACCCGCACCACGCTCTGTCCGTCGGGGGATCCCTTTTTGTCCATCAGGAACAGCAGCCCGCTTCGCCAGAGCAGGGCCCCGCCGATAAGCAATATCAGCGTCAGACAGGCCGCCGCCCCGCCCAGGTACTTTTTCCGCATCGCCCCGGTCTTGCGGCCGATCTCGTGTTTGGAGTATTCGATCACCTGCCTGGTCTCCTCCTCCGGCTCCCGGCCGGCCCCGGCCTCCGGCCGCCGTTCCCCCTGAATGAGTTCCAGAACAGAGATCCCCAGGAGCCCCGCCAGCGGCTCCAGCAGGGCGATGTCCGGCGCGCATATCCCCCGCTCCCATTTGGACACCGCCCGGTCGGTGATATGAAGGCGCTCGGCCAGCTCCCGCTGGGTCATCCCCTGTTCCTTTCTCAGCCGGCGCACCAGGGCGCCGGTTCTGGCGTTGTCCATCCCGCCGTCCCCCCCTCTCTGGGGACAGGATATCACATTCTCCGCGGAACGTCATCAAACCACCGGTTGAGTTTGAAAAAAATCTCTCCCCTCAGGAGGTATCCGTCATGAATTACGGCAACATCAAACCCCGGGACATCGCCGACGGCATCGGCGTCCGGGTGACCCTCTTCGTCTCAGGCTGCACCCACCACTGCAAAAACTGCTTCCAGCCGGAGACCTGGGATTTCAGCTACGGAACACCCTTCACCGCCCAAACGGAGGCCGAACTGCTGGAAGAGCTCTCCCACTCCTTCATCCACGGACTGACCCTGCTGGGAGGGGAGCCCTTTGAGCCGGACAACCAGCGGGCCCTGCTCCCCTTTCTCCGCCGGGTGCGGGCGGAACTGCCGGGCAAGACGATCTGGGCCTATTCGGGCTACACCTGGGAGGAACTTACCGGCGCCGTCCCCTCCCGCTGCCGGTGTGAGTTCACAGATGAGATGCTCGCCCTGCTGGATGTGCTGGTGGACGGAGAGTTTGTGGAGGAGCTGAAAGACATCACCCTGCGCTTCCGGGGCTCCTCCAACCAGCGGCTCATCGATGTCCCCGCCTCTCTCCGGTCCGGAGAGGCCGTTCTCTGGACAGACTGAGTCCTCTTTGCCACTTTCTTTTGACATTTCCTCCATAACCGGGTACAATAAAGGCGACTATCCCGAAAGGAGCCAGAACACAATGCTGTTTTCCGATAATTCCCGCTATTCTTACGCCCGGTCTCAGCTCATTGAGACCATCTGCCAGCTCCGCTTCCCCACCATCCTGTCCATCGGCAGCACCACCCCGGCCCAGTTCCAGGAAGCCATCCGCGCCGACTTCCCCCGGTACGTGGCCCGGCAGGAACAGCAGCCCCCCAGGGTGATCAACCCCAACACCCCTCAGGCCAAGCTGGAGCAGCAGCCCCCCATCACGAACTATAACTTCATCTCCACCGACGGCCGGTGGAAGGTCAACCTGACCCAGAACTTCATTGCTCTGTCCACCCTGTCCTACACCCGGTGGGAGGAGTTTGCCCAAAAGCTGGACAAGGTTCTGGCTCTCTTTATTCAGATTTATCAGCCCGCCTTTTTTGAGCGCATCGGTCTGCGGTACGTCAACGCCTTCTCCCGGAACGCCCTGGGGCTCCAGGGGGAACTGTGGGACGACCTGATCAATTCCCCCTTTATCGGGGCGCTGTCTGAGCCCGATGTGGACGAGCGTCTGGTGGGCAAGAATTCTCTGGACATTGAGATGAGTCTGGGCGAACAGCGCCGGATGAAGCTCCACGCCGGCCCCGGTATTCTGAATGTGAACAAGCAGGACAAGGAGCCCCGGTTTATTCTGGACGGGGACTTTTCCGTGGTGGACAAGCAGATCCCCGCCGACCAGATCGCCGGTGATCTGAATGCCCTGCACGACTACGCCGTGCGGCTCTTCAACGCCGCCGCCACCCAGGAACTCAAGGACGCCATGGGCCCCACGCCGCTGGACTGAGTGAATGGATCTTCAGGCAGGTGCTCTCCGGGGAGCATCTGCCTTTTCTCTATCCCACGTTTTTTCACTTTTCCCAAATTTTCCTTTCCATTTTTCCCAAATCAGGTTATAATACATATCATTAGCCTGCGGGCAGGTACACGAAAAAACCGGGAGGGCTTCTCCATGAAACAGCATCTCAATTACACCATGCTCTGCGACTTTTACGAGCTGACCATGGGCAACGGCTATTTTCAGACCGGCATGGCCGACCATATCTGCTATTTTGACATTTTTTTCCGTTCTGTTCCCGATGAGGGCGGTTTTGCCATCGCCGCCGGTCTGGAGCAGGTGATCGACTACATCGAGAATCTGAACTTTGACGATGAGGACATCGAATATCTCCGGAGCAAGGGCTGCTTCAGCGAGGATTTTCTCACCTATCTGCGCGGCTTCCACTTCACCGGGGATATCTGGGCGGTGCCGGAGGGCACACCCATTTTCCCCCACGAGCCCATCCTCACCGTGCGGGCCCCCGCCATCGAGGCTCAGTTTATCGAGACCTTTCTCCTTCTCACCCTGAACCACCAGTCCCTGATCGCCACCAAGACCAACCGCATCGTCCGGGCGGCCCAGGGCCGGCCGGTCAGTGAGTTCGGCTCCCGCCGCGCCCAGGGCCCTGACGCCGCCATTCTGGGCGCCCGGGCGTCCTATATCGCCGGCTGCTCCGGCACCGCCTGCACCCAGGCCGATGAGCTGTACGGTTCCCCCGCCGGCGTCACCATGGCTCACTCCTGGATCCAGATGTTCCCCGATGAGCTCACCGCCTTCAAGACCTACTGCCGGCTCTATCCCCACAACGCCACTCTGCTGGTGGATACCTACAATGTGCTGGGGTCCGGCGTGCCCAACGCCATCCGGGCCTTCAAGGAAATCCTGCTCCCCCAGGGCATCACCAAGTGCGGGATCCGCCTCGATTCGGGGGATCTGGCCTATCTGTCCCGGAAGGCCCGGAAAATGCTGGACGAGGCCGGCCTCACCGAGTGTCAGATCTTCGCCTCCAACGCCCTGGACGAGTATATCATCCGGGACCTGCTCCTCCAGGGCGCCAAAATCGACGCCTTCGGCGTGGGAGAGCGGCTCATCACTTCCCGCAGCGAGCCGGTGTTCGGCGGAGTCTATAAGCTGGCCGCTGTGGAGGATAAAGAGGGCAATATCATCCCCAAGATCAAGATCTCTGAAAACCCGGCCAAAATCACCACTCCCCACTTTAAAAAGGTCTACCGCCTTTACGACAACGACGACGGCATGGCTTTCGCCGATCTGGTCACTCTTTATGACGAGACGGTGGACGACTCCAAACCTCTGGAGCTCTTCGACCCGGACGCCACCTGGAAGCGGAAAGTCTTTACCAATTTCCGGTCCGAAGAACTGCTGAAACCCATTTTCAAAGGGGGCAGGCTGGTCTACAAGCTTCCTTCCATCGAAGAGGCGAGGGCCTACTGTGCCCATCAGATCGACCTCCAGTGGGAGGAGGTCAAACGCTTTGAGAATCCCCACAACTACTATGTGGATCTGTCCCAGAAGCTGTGGGACGTCAAGCAGGAACTGCTGGAACAGCAGGGGTGACACAGCTCCGGGCGGCGCCGCTCTTCTGATCGGGAGAGCGGCGCCGTTCTTTTTCCCACGCTTTGCAAAGTCATCGTACTGTGGTATAATTATTTGTAAATATACTCAAAAACACATGAGGAGGATCATCATGCGAGAACGAGTGGACGCGGCGGTCATCGGCTGCGGCGAGGCCGGCATCTATGCGGCCTATGAACTGACCCGGCAGAACCCGGGGCTCAAGGTGCTGGTTCTGGAACAGGGCCGGGACATTTATGCCCGCAGCTGCCCCATCGTGGCGGGCAAGGTCCGGTCCTGCATCCAGTGCAGCGTGTGCGACACCATGTGCGGCTTCGGCGGCGCCGGAGCGTTCTCCGATGGAAAATTCAACTTTACCACCGCCTTTGGCGGCTGGCTCACCGATTTTATGCCCGCCGCGGAGGTCATGGACCTCATCAGCTATGTGGACGAAATCAATGTGGCGCACGGAGCCACCGACAAAGTCTACTCCACCGATACTCCGGCAGCCCGGGCACTGGAGAAAAAGGCCCTGGAATTCGATCTCCATCTTCTTCAGGCCAGAGTGAAACACCTGGGCACCGAAAACAATCTGCGCATTCTCCAGAATATCTATGAGGACATGAAGAACCGGGTGGACTTCCGGTTCCATACCGCGGTGGAAAAGATCGAATCCCTGGGAGACAAGGAGGGCTACCGCCTCACCACCGCCAAGGGGGATGAAGTGGACTGCACCTGGCTCATCGCCGGACCGGGCCGCTCCGGCGCGGAATGGTTCTCCGATCAGTGCAAGGCCATGGGCCTCCACCTCATCAATAACCAGGTGGACATCGGCGTGCGGGTGGAACTCCCCGCCCGGGTCTTTGAGCACATCACCGACGTGGTCTATGAGTCCAAGCTGGTCTACCGCACCCAGCAGTACGGCGATCAGGTGCGCACCTTCTGCATGAATCCCTACGGCCATGTGGTGGCCGAGAATGTGGAGGGCATCAACACCGTCAACGGCCACTCCTATTCCGACCCCTCCCTCCAGAGCAAAAACACCAACTTTGCCCTGCTGGTGTCCAACCGCTTCACCTCCCCCTTCAA
>JAQXNP010000185.1 GCA_029098065.1 Clostridiales bacterium
CGGACAGACGATGAATCCGGCCACGGAGGATATCCTCCGCCAAATCGACGCCACGCCGGCGGAGATCGTCTTTGTTCTGCCCAACAATAAGAATATCATCATGGCCGCCCAGCAATGCGTGCCGCTGGCTGAGGGCAAGAAGGTGGTGGTTCTGCCCAGCAGGACGGTGCCCCAGGGTATCTCCGCACTGCTGGTGATGGATCCGGATGCCGATGAGGAGACCAACACCCAGGCTATGACCGAGGCCATGGAACACGTCTCCACCGCTGAGGTGACCTATGCCGCCCGGGATTCCGAGTTTGGGGGCTTCACCATCAAGCATGGGGATTATATGGCCCTGCTCAACGGACAGCTCTTTGATACCCAGCGCAATCAGGACAAGCTCCTGAAAAAGCTGGCCAAAGATGAGGCCTATCAGAATGCCGAGTTCATCAATATCTACTATGGGGAGGATGTGAAGGAGTCTGAGGCTCAGAACACGCTGAAGCTCTTCACCGACCTGTGCCCCAAAGCGGAGATCACGCTGCTGGCCGGCGGCCAGCCGGTCTATTACTACATGATCTCGGCGGTGTGACAAACGGTGGGGGGGCCGCGGCGCGGCCCCCCGCTTTTATGGCTTTTACGGGCGGGAGAGAAGGTTCCCCCGCCCCGGTGACAGGAAGAAAGAGGGGGAAAATTTGCTCGGCTTGATTGATGTGGGCGGGGGCCTCCGGGGGGTCTACACCGCCGGGATTTACGACTATCTCAACGATCAGGGGGTCCAGCCCTTCGACTATTGTCTGGGGGTTTCTGCCGGGAGCGCCAACCTGGTGAGCTATCTGGCCGGTCAGCGGGGACGGAATTATCGGTTCTATGCCGAATACGCCTTCCGGCCCCAGTATATGTCGGTGGGAAACGCACTGCACCGGGGCTCCTATCTGGATCTGGATTATATTTATTCCACCCTGTCCTCTCCGGTAAATGGGGAGGATCCGGTGGATATTGCCGCTGTCAACGCCAGCGCCGCCCGGTATGAGGCGGTGGTCACAGACGCCGCCACCGGAGAGCCGGCCTACTATGGAAAAGAGGAACTGGCGGAGGGGGATTTTTCCGTCATAAAAGCGTCCTGCGCGGTTCCGGGGGCCTGCCGGCCCTACCCTGTCCACGGCCGGCCCGGCTTTGACGGGGGGGTGGCCGATCCGGTTCCGTATAAGCATGCGCTGGAACAGGGCTGCGACCGGCTGGTGCTGCTGCTGACCCGGCCTGTGGACTTTGTCCGCCCGCCGCTGGACCATCAGAGGCTCATGCGCCGGGTGCTGCGCAGATGGCCCAACACCTTTGCGGCCCTTCAGCGGCGGTACATCCGTTATAACCAGGATGTGGCCGCTGTCAAAGAGATGGAACGGGCGGGAAAGGCCTTGATCGCCGCGCCCTCTGACATCTCGGGCATGTCTACCCTGACCCGGAACCGCACCGCCGTGGAGAGGCTCTACCACATGGGCTATGAGGATGGGCGGCGGGTGCTGGATTTCGCCGGACGGGGCTGACCAGCCGGGACGGGAAAGGGGCAAAGACCCTTCCCCGTCTTGACAATCCCCCGCAGACCGCATAAAATAAATACCAATTCTGAAATATTTGAAACAAAAGGATGGAGAGACCATGGCACAGGAAAAGAAACAGGTGGAGCAGATCACCGACATGGAGGCGGATTTCGCCCAGTGGTACACTGACGTCTGCCGGAAGGCGGAGCTCATCGACTATACATCGGTAAAAGGAATGTTTATCTACCGCCCCTACGGCTACGCCATCTGGGAGAACATCCAGCACGGCCTGGACGCGGAATTCAAGAAGACCGGCCACGAGAATGTTTATCTGCCTGTCCTCATCCCGGAGAGCCTGCTCCAGAAGGAGAAGGACCATGTGGAGGGCTTTGCCCCCGAGTGCGCCTGGGTGACCATGGGTGGAGCGGACAAGCTGGAGGAGCGGCTGTGTGTCCGCCCCACCTCCGAGACGCTGTTCTGCGAGCACTATGCCCACATCATCCACTCCTGGCGGGACCTGCCCAAGAAGTATAACCAGTGGTGCTCCGTCCTCCGCTGGGAGAAAACCTCTCGCCCCTTCCTCCGTCACCGGGAGTTTCTGTGGCAGGAGGGCCACACCATGCACGCCACTGCCGAAGAGGCCCGGGAAGAGACCATGCAGATGCTGAACATCTACGCTGATTTCTGCGAGAACGTGCTGGCCATGCCGGTGATCCGGGGTCAGAAGACCGATAAGGAGAAGTTCAACGGCGCCGAGGAGACCTACACCATCGAGTGCATGATGCACGACCGGAAGGCCCTTCAGGCCGGCACCTCCCACTATTTCGGCGATGGCTTTGCCAAGGCTTTTGACATCACCTTTACCGGAAAGGACAACCTGCCCCACAATCCCCACCAGACTTCCTGGGGCGTGTCCACCCGGCTTATCGGCGGTATCATCATGACCCACGGCGACAACAACGGCCTGGTGCTGCCGCCCCGGATCGCCCCCATCCAGGTGGTCATCATCCCTGTGGCCCAGCACAAGGCCGGGGTGCTGGAGGCCAACCGGGCGGTGATGGACCGGCTCCAGGCGGCCGGCTTCCGGGTGAAGATGGATGACTCGGACAACTCCGCGGGCTGGAAGTTCGCCGAGTACGAGATGAAGGGCGTGCCGCTCCGGCTGGAGCTGGGCCCCAAGGACATGGAGAAGAACCAGTGCGTCCTGGTCCGCCGGGACAGCGGGGAGAAGACCTTCGTCTCCCTGGACGGCATCGAGGAGACGGTGGCCGCTATGCTGGACTCCATTCACGACGGGCTCTACGCCAGGGCGAAAAAGAACCTGGACGAGCACACCTATCCCGCCTTCTCTCTGGCCGAGGCCAAGGCCATTCAGGAGGAAAAGGGCGGCTTTATCAAGACCATGTGGTGCGGCAGCGAGGAGTGCGAGATCCGCATGAAGGAGGAGGCCGGCATGACCTCCCGGTGCGTCCCCTTTGCCCAGGAAAAGCTGGGGGATGTGTGCGCCGTCTGCGGCAAGCCCGCCCACAAGATGATCTACTGGGGCGTGGCGTACTAAATTTCCTGTTGCAATTTCAGACCGAAGGGTTTATAATTCTCCCAAACCATCCGAGTGAGGGATCTTTCATGGACCGAATCAGCCTCACAACTTCCTATTCTGCCTATTTTGGCTGGGCTCGATTTACGGGCACCGGCTTTGTCGGCATGGGCAGAACAGGATGGACGCGATGAGTTTATCCGGCGCGGACCGGATGTGATACCCGTATACTTGGGGGCTCATTGATGTTCACATCAATGAGCCCTCTTGTTTTTTATCTGAAAGAAAAACAGAACGGGAAAAGCTGCGCAGGTCCGTTGATCTTCGGATATGGCAGGAGAACGGAAGAGACAGCCGGACGCGGCACGCCAACGGGAACAGAGAAAGGAAGGATATTTTATGGTAGTCGTCATGAGGCCGGGTACCGAACAGCGGGAGATCGAAAAACTGGTGGCCCAGTTCCAGCTTCAGGGTCTCCAGGTGGGAGTGACCAACGGTGTGGGCTGTACCATCCTGGGACTGGTGGGAGATACCACCAACCTGGATATGGACAAGATCTCCATGAATGAACATGTGGAGCGGGTCATGCGGGTTCAGGAGCCCTATAAGAAGGCCAACCGGAAGTTCCATCCGGAGGACACCGTAGTCACGGCGGGGTCCGCCAGGATCGGCGGCGGGAACTTCTCCGTCATTGCCGGCCCCTGTTCGGTGGAGAGCGAGGAACAAATCATCGGCGTGGCTGAAGATGTGCAGCGCTCCGGCGCGGCCCTTCTCCGGGGCGGCGCCTTCAAGCCCCGCACCTCCCCCTACTCCTTCCAGGGTATGGGCGTGGAGGGGCTGGATCTGCTGCTGGAGGCCAAAGCGGCCACCGGTATGCCCATCGTCACCGAACTCATGAGCCCCAAATACTGCCAGCTCTTTGAAGATAAGGTGGATGTGATCCAGATCGGCGCCCGGAACATGCAGAACTTTGACCTGCTCAAAGAGGTGGGCAAGATGTCCAAGCCTGTCCTTCTGAAGCGGGGGCTGGCCAACTCCTATGAGGAATGGATCATGTCGGCGGAGTACATCATGTCCGAGGGCAATGAGAACGTCATTCTCTGCGAGCGGGGCATCCGGACCTTTGAGACCTACACCCGCAACACCCTGGACGTGTCCGCCATCCCCTGCATCAAGAAGATGAGCCATCTGCCGGTGATCGTGGATCCCTCCCACTCCGCCGGGATGTACTGGCTGGTGGAGCCCCTGGCCCTGGCGGCGGTGGCCGCCGGAGCCGACGGCCTCATCATTGAGGTCCACAACGATCCCGCCAACGCCAAGTGCGACGGCCAGCAGTCCCTGACCCCGGAGCATTTTGACCAGCTCATGGGTAAGGTGGGCGCCCTGGTGGATATGATGGGCAAGAAGCTGAACAAATAAGGAAGTGCGTGTATGAAGACCCTTCATGTGAATCTGGGCCCCCGATCCTATGATATCCATATCGCGTCCGGGGCGCTGGACACTGCCGGCGAGGCGGTGAAAACCGTCTGCCCCAGGGCCGCCCGCCTCTTTGTGGTCACCGATACCAATGTGGGCCCCCTGTATGCCGGACGGGTCAAGGCCAGTCTGGAGCAGGCGGGATTTGCTGTCCGGGTGACCACTCTCCCCGCCGGGGAACACACCAAATGCGTGGACAGCCTGTCCCTGCTCTGGGAGGACTCCATGTCCTTCGGCCTCACCCGCACCGACGCGGTAGTGGCCCTGGGCGGCGGGGTCATCGGAGATCTGGCGGGCTTTGCCGCCGCTACCATCCTCCGGGGGGTGGATTTCATTCAGATCCCCACCACCCTGCTGGCCCAGGTGGATTCCTCCGTGGGGGGCAAGGTGGCCATCGATCTGAAAGCGGGAAAGAATCTGGCGGGGGCCTTCTGGCAGCCCCGGCTGGTCCTGATGGACCCGGACACCCTGAACACCCTCCCCGACGCCACCTTGTCCGACGGCATGGCGGAGGTCATCAAGTACGGCTGCATCGCCGACCGGGACTTCTTTGATTTCCTCTGCGCCCATCCGAGCCGGGCCCGGATCATGGAAGAAATTGAATCCGTTTTGTATACCTGCTGCGATATTAAACGGAGCGTTGTGGAAGAGGACGAGCGGGACACGGGCCGCCGGATGCTCCTGAACTTCGGACACACGGTGGGCCACGCCTTTGAACTGGCGGGAAACTATGAGAAGTGGACCCACGGCCAGGCGGTGGCCGCCGGCATGTGCGTGGCCGCCCAGCTGGGCTTTGGCCTGGGGGTCAGCGGCGGGGATGACAGCGGCATCCGGGAGCTGGTGGAGCTGCTGAAGGCCTTCCGGCTGCCCACCCGCATCGACTGCGATTGGAACACGCTGGTCCGGGCGGTGGGTCTGGATAAGAAGAGCACCGGGGATGACATCACCATGATTTTCCTCAAGCGCATGGGCGAGGCCGTTCCCGTCAGGATGAAAAAGGAAGACGTGCTCCGGAATCTGGAAGCCGTCTTTGGACGATAAAAAGGAGGTCCCATGACCGTCACCATCACGCCCAAGCTGCTGGCGGGGTCCATCACCCCGCCGCCCAGCAAGAGTCAGGCCCACCGCTGTCTCATCGCCGCCGCCCTGGCGGGACAGGGGAGCGTGGTCCGCAATCTGGCCGACTCCCAGGACATCGAGGCCACCCGGCGCTGCATGTCGGCGCTGGAGAGCGGGGAGGACATGCCCCTGCTGGACTGCGGAGAGTCGGGCTCCACCCTTCGCTTCCTCATCCCGGTGGCGCTGGCCCTCCGGGGCGGGGCCCGCTTCACCGGACATGGCCGGCTGATGGAGCGCCCCCAGAAGCCCTACTTCGACCTGTTTGCCGAAAAGGGGATCTTCTGTGAGCAGAAGGACAATGTCCTCACGGTCCGGGGGAGGCTGGAGCCGGGGATCTATTCCCTGCCGGGCAACGTGTCCTCCCAGTTTGTCACCGGGCTGCTGTACGCCCTGCCCCTGCTGGATGGGGATTCCGAGATCCGCCTCACCACTCCGCTGGAGTCGGTGGGCTATGTGAGCATGACCCTTCAGGCCCTGGAGGCCTTCGGCGTCCGGGCGGGCTGGAAAAAAGGGGGCGGGTGCCGGACTCTGCTGGTCCCCGGCGCGCAGCGCTATGTCCCGGCGGAAGTGACAGTGGAGGCCGACTGGTCCCAGGCCGGATTCTGGTACGCCGCCCAGGGGATTGGCAGCGATGTGACGGTCACCGGGATGAATCCGAACTCCATTCAGGGGGACCGGATCATTCTGGACTGGGGCAGGATGCTGCGGGGTGAGCCCCTTTCCGGCGGCGTGACGGTGCCCGTCCTGGGCAGGGCACGGCTGGGAGAGACGCGGAAGCAGCCGCAGACTCCCCGGGGCTGCTCGGTGAGCATCGACGTGTCCCACAGCCCGGATCTGGTACCCCCGCTCGCCGCCTGGGGAGCGCTGATGGAGGGCACCCTCTATCTCAAAAACGCCGCCCGGCTGCGGATGAAGGAGAGCGACCGGCTCTCCGCCGTTCGGGAAGAGCTGTGTAAACTGGGCGCCCGGGTGGAGGAGGGGCCGGACAGCCTTACCATCACCGGGGTGGACCATCTCACCGGCGGAGTGACCGACGCCCACAACGACCACCGCATCGCCATGATGCTGGCCATCGCCGCCACCCGGGCCGACGGCCCCGTGACCATCACCGGGGCGGAGAGCGTCCGGAAGTCCTATCCCACTTTCTGGGCGGATTATGTCCGCCTGGGAGGATGCATCGTCAAGGAGGAAGAGGGATGAAGTACACCATTTTCGGAGAATCTCACGGCCCGGCCATCGGGGTGGTGCTCTCCGGCGTGCCCGCCGGACTGGCGCTGGATCTGGAGGAGGTCCAGCGGGAACTGGACCGCAGGGCTCCCGGAAAGTCTCAGTTGTCCACCGCCCGGAAGGAGGCTGACGAGGTCCATGTGCTCTCCGGACTGTTTGAGGGCAAGACCACCGGGACCCCTCTGGCCATGGTCATACAGAACTCGGACCAGCACTCCAATGACTACGAGGACCTCCGCTATACCCCACGGCCCAGCCACGGGGATTACGCCGGGTTTATGGCCAGCGGAGGCTGTCTGGACTACCGGGGGGGCGGACATTTCTCCGGCCGGCTCACCGCCCCGCTGGTGGCCGCCGGCGCGGTGGCCAAGCAGGTGCTGGCCCGGCGGGGGATCTGGGTGGGCGCCCACATCAGCAGCATTTACGGTATTTCCGACGCCTCCTTTGAAGAGCCGGAGGAACTGAAAGCTGTGGCCGGCAAGGAGTTTCCTGTCCTGGACGATGAAAAGGGGAAAGAGATGCAGGAGGCCATCCGGGAGGCCAAGAACGATCAGGACTCCGTGGGAGGCGCCATTGAGTGCGCGGTGGTGGGGCTGCCCGCCGGACTGGGAGCCCCGGACTTCGGCTGCAATGTGGAGGGGATCTTTTCCCAGTACCTCTTTGCCGTGCCCGCCGTCAAGGGTGTGGACTTCGGGGCCGGGGTGGCCTTTGCCTATATGCGGGGCACCGAGGCCAACGATCCCTTTGAAGTCCGGGACGGGAAAGTGGTCACCCGGACCAACCACGCCGGCGGAGTCAACGGCGGCATTACCAACGGGATGCCGGTGATCTTTGAGGTCACCATGCGGCCCACGCCCTCCATCTCCCTGCCCCAGGAGACAGTGGATCTGCGGACGGGGGAAGAGGTGGAGATCGAGATCAAGGGTAGACATGATCCCTGCATTGTCCACCGGGCGGTGCCTGTCATTGAAGCCGCCGCCGCCCTGGCCGCCTGCCAGGTGCTGGGGGTGTAAGGTTTTGGAGAAGGAGTGTCAGCTGTGAGCGAATTGGAAGAATATCGGAGGCAGATTGACGCAATCGACGAAGAACTGGTCCGGCTGTTCCTCCGGCGGATGGCCGTCACCGGGCAGGTCGGGGAATACAAGCGGGCCCGGGACATTCCGGTGCTGGACAGCCAGCGGGAACGGCAGGTCATCGCCGCCAAGACCGCTCTGGCGGATACTCCCGCCGCCAAGGCCGACGTGGCCAGTCTCTATGAGTCCATCATGGCCATCTCCCGCCGCCAGCAGCGGACTCTGGTCCGGGAGGGGGCGGAGGACCCGGGCTATGCCCGGTGGCTGGAGATGAAGGCCCGCCGGCGGGAGCCGGTGGAACATCCCCGGGTGGTCTATCAGGGGGAGCCGGGGGCGTACAGCGAGGAAGCGGCGGCCGGCTTTTTTGGAGAAGAGGTCAGGACACGGGGCCTGCCCTGGTTCAACGACGTGTTTCAGGCCCTGGCCAACGGGGAGGCGGACTACGCCATGCTGCCCATCGAGAACTCCTCCACCGGCTCCATCCGGCAGGTCTATGATCTGCTGACCCAGTACGACTTTTCGCTGGTGGGGGAATGGCAGGTCCGGGTGGAACACTGCCTGGCCGCCCTGCCCGGGGTGACTATGGAGGACATCAGCACCGTCCATTCCCATGAGCAGGGGCTCCAGCAGTGTGACCGGTTCCTGGAGGGCCACCGGGACTGGGTCCAGGTGCCCGCCCTGGACACGGCGGGCTCGGCCAAATGGGTGCGGGAGACCGGGGACCCCGCTGCCGCCGCCATCTGTTCCCGCCGGGCGGCCAGGCTTTACGGCCTCAATGTGCTGGCCGGTCCCATCAACCACAACACCGCCAATTTTACCCGCTTCGTGGTGGTTTCCCCCGTGCCGGAGCTGCGGGAGGGACGGGACAAGATCTCCGCCGTCTTTACGCTGCCCCATCAGTCGGGCTCCCTCCACGAGATATTGACTGTGTTCGCAGTCCACGGCCTCAACCTTCAGAAAATCGAGTCCCGGCCCATTCCCGACCGGGGGTGGGAGTACTTTTTCTTCCTGGAATGCACCGGCGACCTCACCGCTCCGGGGATGGACGGGGTCATCCACGAGCTGTCCCAGCTCTCCGCCGATTTCCGCATTCTGGGCAATTTCAAGGGGTATTCAGAATGAGCAGAAATATCGTTCTCATCGGTATGATGGGCTGCGGCAAATCCACCGTGGGGCAGATCCTGGCCGGCCGGCTGGGACGCACTCTGGTGGATACCGACCAGCTGATCGAGGCCCGGGAGGGCCTCACCATTCCCGAGCTCTTTGCCTCGGAGGGAGAGGGCTATTTCCGCTCTCTGGAGGTGGGAGTGGCTCAGGCCCTGTCTCTGCGGCAGGATCTGATTATCGCCTGCGGCGGCGGGCTCCCGCTCCAGGACAGCGCCATCTCGGCCCTCAAGGAGAGCGGCACCGTGTTCTGGCTGGACCGGGATCCCGGCGACATCTATGATCATGAGCCCATGGAGGGCCGGCCTCTGGCTCAGCAGGGGCGGCAGGCCTTTCTGGACCGGGCCGCCCAGCGCAGGGAGATCTACCGCCGGTGGGCCGACGTGGAGTCCGCCGGGCTGTCGCGGACGTACTTCACGTGGGCGCACGGCGTCGCGGACGATCCCGAGGTGCTCGCGCTCGTCGCGCCGCTGCCGACGAAGAAGCGCCAGCCGAATCTCGTGTTCGCG
>JAQXNP010000186.1 GCA_029098065.1 Clostridiales bacterium
GTATACTATATCTGATCTACGTCGTGCTGACCGTGATCTGCGTGTGTTTCCTGCTGCTGGGGGGAATGCCCCTTTTTGACAGCCTGTGTACCGCTTTCGGCACCGCGGGTACGGGCGGTTTCGGCGTCAAGAACAACTCCATGGCGGGGTATAGTCCCTATCTCCAGAGTGTGTGCACCGTGTTTATGGCCCTGTTTGGGGTCAACTTCAGCATCTATTTCCTTATCCTGCTGGGCAAATTCCGGCAAGTCTTGCGCAGTGAGGAACTGCGGACCTATCTGGCCATCATGCTGGGGGCCATCGCGCTCATTTCCATCAACATCCGCAGTATGTATCCTTCGGTTCGGGCCGCCCTCCACGACGCCGCTTTTGCAGTGTCCAGCATTATGACCACCACCGGCTTTGCTACGGCGGATTTCGACCAGTGGCCCCAGTTCTCCCGAAGCATTCTGGTGGTGCTGATGGTGGTGGGCGCCTGCGCCGGCAGCACCGGCGGCGGCATTAAGTGCGCCCGGGTGGTCATTCTTTACAAGGGTCTCAACGCCCGTATCCGGCAGATCCTTCATCCCAGGAGTGTCAATCTGATCCGCGTGGAGGGTCACACCATCAGCGATGAGGTGGCCCAAGGCGCCAGCACCTACATGACCGCTTACTGTGCAATTGCGGTGCTGTCCTTCCTCATCTTGTCGCTGGATAATCTGTCGATGGAGACCAACCTGACAGCGGTGTTGGCCTGTCTGAATAACATCGGCCCCGGGCTGGATCTGGTGGGTCCCACCCGGAATTACGCCATGTATTCCGACCTGTCCAAGGTGGTGTTGATGCTGGACATGCTGTTGGGGCGGCTGGAAATCTTCCCGCTGCTGGTGATGCTCAGTCCGAAGACCTGGAGAAAGGCGGGCTGAGGAAACGAAAAACGGCGCTTCCTGGATTGGAAGCGCCGTTTTTTTCTGCCCATTTTGAGACTTGGGCAGAATGAGGCCCGGGAGGAAAAGGGTTCCGATTTTGTGCGACTCCGGCCCCGTTCCCGCCGGTGGTGAAGGGGGTTTATCCTGTCATCATATCTGAGGAACACGATCAGCTGCACACCTGGGAGCCGGGGGACGATTTTCTGAGGACGGAATTCAATGAGAACTTTGAGGCGCTGGACGGGGCGGCGCGGATTATCTGCGGAGTCTATACCGGAGACGAGACCAGCGAGCGGTTTATCGATTTGGGGTTTACGCCCCGAGTGATTTTGGTGCAATCAAACCCCGGCGTTTTTTCTAACGTTTATGGGGTGGCGCTTGAGGGGCTTCCTGCACTGGCCACCAGCACACAGTATACTGGCTCGAAACCCGATGTCACTGTCGTGGAGGGGGCTTTATGGTCTATTATGCAACCAGCGGGATCCGGGTGGTCACCAACAGTAGCGGCGACAGCTATCACTATCTGGCTGTCCGTTGAAAGACAAGCAGGGTTCCCATGATGGGGCGATAAAAGTTTTAAAAAGGGCAGAAAAAGGCCGTGAAGCGGAGCTTCACGGCCGGAAAAGTGACTTTGGTAGACTTTTTGGTAGACATGAAATGGGACGGTTTCGGGAAAGCCCTGGGGGACAAGGGATTCCGGGGATTTTTTGGTTGACTTTTGGTAGACCGCCCCAGATGTACGGCAATGTGAAACTTTTGCGGAGTCTGCAGAGACGGTGTGGACAGACGGCTTTGGACTGCCCAAAATCAGGGGATCACCGCCAGACGGATCTTGCCGCCCTCCGAAGCCGGACGATCATAGTAGAGGGTCAGGTTGTCCGAGTAGGCACGGGCGGCCTTCATTCCTTCTTTGCCGGGGACAAACCAGGTCTTGGCCGGTTTGTTGAAGCATTGGACTTCATCGGAAATGGGGTAAGCCACTCCGCCCACGATCACTGTCATGGCCTCCATGTCAAACGCGGAGCGGGGAACATTTTCCAGGGCCTTCAGCGTGACGGAAGCCACTACTTTTCCATCTGCGCCATAGGCGATGCCTCCGGCCGCACCCTGACGGACCGAACCGATAAAGGAACCTTCCGCAGTGGTGATCTCTGTGCCGTCCTTGTCAGCCTGTTTGACACAGAGCGTGTCGGGTTCTTTGTAATCCTCGCTCTCTTCGCCCCGCTTAAATACAAAATAGCCATAGCTGTAGGCATCGCCGGTGGCGTCATTCAAAACCAGATATTGGACCCTGCCTGCATAATCACAGGAAATAAAGCTGATTTTGCCGGCGGGGATGGACGCCGGAAGATCGGAATAATCTACCTGCACGAGCGCACCGTTCTGGACCCGGTCATAGACCACGACATTTTCAGAGACTTTGCGGTCTCCCAGGGTCCGCGCGGTGGTGTCCAGAGTTCCTTTGGCTGGTGTACCGCTCACTTTCTGAAGATTCAAGATCCCCGCCGAGGAACTGGTGACTGTCACCAGCTGGTTATTGCAGCGTTCCGCGGTGCCTTTGGAGACTTTGCCGGAGAGGGTGATTCCGCTTTGGAGCAGCGTGACGGAGGCGGTCTGCCCCTCCACAACCGCCACACCCACGGCGGTGCCTTTTAAAGTGTCGGCGGAGACGGCACCGGCCACCTGGCCCGAAACAGTGAGCAGGAGGGTGATCCGATCCCCAACCTGAAAAGCGCTCAGATCACTACGGGCACTGGGGAGCACAGAAAAGGAATGTCCCATGACGGTGAGGGTCACCGGGGCCGACGGGCTGGGGGATACATTTTCATAAACGCCGGTTATCTTCAAATCAGAAACCTGGATGATTCTGGTGGCTGCGTCGTATGTGGCAACATCGTACTGGCGGATGTCGGCAGCGGCGGCGGGAAGGCCGTTTTTATACATGGTATAGCCGCCGGAGGCCATGGAGGCGAAGGGATTGTCGGCACCGTTGGGAGTGGTGCGGGCTATCATCACATCCGGCCCGCCTTCCTGCTCTTTCGGGAAAAAGAGGTAGCTCAGCTTGCCGTTGGCACCGTAGTGGAGAGCGGCGGGGGTGGCAGGGGCCAGATCCAGATAAACGTCGTTCCAGGTCTTTTTCTCTCCGTTTTGGTAGACCGTGGTATCCTGGGCGATATCCAATTCCTCACCGGCGGCGGTCGTGAGATACGTGGCCTCGGCGGAGCGGATGCTGATGGAACGCTGGCTGGTCCCTTCTTTGGGGTGGAAGGCCAGAATCCGGCCGTCCTGGTCCAGGACCAGTTTACCCTCCTGGCCTTCTATGGAGGAGTCAAAAGCACGGTCGGTTTTATAGATGCTGTTGGAGGTCTCTACCGCACCGAAGGTGCCGTCATCCGCGGTGGCATTGACGTCCAGAATAACGCCGCTGTCCACCTCACTGCCGCCGGTGGATTCCAGATAGGTCTTTCCGGAACCTTTTGATTTGGAGAAGTAGAGGTTATAGAAGAGAATGGCCGCCTGGCCCCGGGTAATGACATCCTGGCCGCCCAGCTGGAGGCCGTCTGTGAGCCCGGCGGCCCTGCCGGCGGCCAGATATCCGTCATACCAGGCGCCGCCGGTGACGGTGTCGGCGTCGCCGTAGCCCAGGACACGGCAGAGAATGGTCACTGCTTCCCCGTATTTGATGGGACGGTCGGGCTGAAACGTGCCGTCTCCCAGGCCGGAAACCAGGGTGGAGCCTTTTCCGTCCGAATCGGCAGACAGTGCCCTGGTGGAGGCGAGATTGATGTAGCCCCTGGCCCAGTGCGCAGGCCCCACATCCAGATAGATGGTCCGGCCCCGCTGGCCGGGCTCCTGGTCGGCCCAGTCCAGCGCGATGACTGCCATTTTACAGAATTCGGCCCGGGTCAGAGTGCCGGAAGGGTTATAGGTCCCGCCCGGAAGGCCGTCAATGACGCCCATAAGACGGAGAAACTGGGTGGCCTCTGTCTGGGCGGGGTCGGTCACATCCGGGAAAGGGACGCAGGCCGCGGAGGCGGCGGGGAAAACCGACACCGCCACAGCAGCGGCGAGAACTGCGGAGAGCAGCTGGTTCTTACGCATGGAGCAACACTCCTTTTGTGATTTGTGGGGAAAGAGTACGGCGGGAGGCTGGAAATTTACTCGGCCCGGAGCGCTTCCACCGGCTGAAGCCCGCTGGCCTTGACCGCGGGATAGAGGCCGAAGATGATGCCCATGGCCACAGAGAACGCGAACGCTCCCATTGTCACGGTTACACTGGGCCAGACAATGAAGCCCAGAACAAGTTTGCAGAGAATGGCCGTGGCGAGATAGCCGATGGCAATCCCGATAATGCCGCCCAGGCCGCAGATCAGACAGGCCTCGATGAGAAACTGGGCAATGATGCTTTTCCGCTCGGCGCCGATGGCCTTTCGGATGCCGATCTCACGGGTACGCTCGGTTACCGTGACCAGCATGATGTTCATGATCCCGATGCCGCCCACCAGCAGAGAGATGGCGGCGATTCCGCCCAGGAACATCTGCTGCATCCGGTTCTGTTCATTTGATTGGTCCTGCCAGGTGTTGGGGCTTTCTGCATAGCCCCAGCCGGTTTGTCCCACCAGGCCGGGCAGATAGCCGTTCACAAGGCTGATGGCCATGGTAACAGAGTTGGCATCCCGGGCCTTGGCCACAAAGGAGCCGGTGTCCACCTGGTCGCTGAACAGGCGCTTCAGGGTATAGGGAAGGAGGAGTACATTGTCCTTGTTATTGAAATTCTGGGGGTCACACTCTTTGTAAACACCCACGACTGTCAAAGGGGTGCCGTTGATCGTGATGGTCTCTCCCACCGGATCGGCATAATTAAAGAGATTCTTGGCCAGCTTGGAGCCCAGGACGCAGACCTGATTCAGGTTTTTGATATCGAGATAGGATAACCCGCGCCCTTTCTCCAGCTCATAGTTGAGGCACAGGGTGAATTGCTGGTTGCCCAAAGTGACCTGGGGCTGGGCATCCCAGTCGGAGTTATAGGTGCTCAGGGTTTTGGCGCCGTATTTCACGTTGATGTCCCCCCAACATCGATAGTTGGGGGTAACGCCCAGAATGTACTCGTCCATCTTCTGACAGTAGGAGTAGAGCTTTTCCGAGATGTCCCGGCCGTCCCAGGTGCTGGCCGAGATGTTAATGGTGTTGTCGCCCAGGCTGGCGTAATAGTCATTGATCCATTTGTTCTGGCCCTGGGCAAAGGACACCAGAGCAATGACCGCCGCCAGACCGATA
This sequence comes from Clostridiales bacterium, assembly GCA_029098065.1. GTDB lineage: Bacteria > Bacillota > Clostridia > Oscillospirales > Oscillospiraceae > Vermiculatibacterium. The sequence goes on from JAQXNP010000186.1 coordinate 5,187, forward strand.
ATAATGCCCAGCATGGTCAGCGCGGAGCGCCCTTTCTTCGCGGCAATGGATTTGGCGGCGATCTTGAAGGCCTGCTTGAAATTCACAGTCCCGCCTCCTCTCGCGTGCCGTCCAGAATGATCTTTCCATCGGAGATGCGCACGATGCGCTCCGCCGTGGCGGCGATGGAATTGTCATGGGTGATGAGAATGACTGTGGAGCCGTCCTGGTGCAGATTATGGAGTATTTTCAACACGTGGCGGCCCGTCTTGGAATCCAGCGCGCCCGTGGGCTCATCTGCCATGATGATGGGGGGATGCGTGGCGATGGCACGGGCGATGGCGACCCGCTGCTGCTGGCCGCCCGACATCTCGGCGGGTTTGTGGTCGGAGCGGTCGAACATTCCCACTCTGTTCAGCGCCTCCTCCACCCGGATCTCCCGCTCGTCCAGAGAGAGTCCCTGATAGATCAGGGGGAGTTCCACATTTTCCGCGGCGCTCAGGTCCGGGATCAGGTTGTAGCCCTGAAAGATAAAGCCGATCTGCCTGTTGCGCATGTGGGCCTGCTGCTTGTCGGTCAGGGTGGTCACATCGGTGCCGTCCAGATGGTAATACCCGTAAGTCGGGATATCCAGAAGGCCCAGCACATTCATCAGCGTGGACTTGCCCGAGCCTGACGCGCCGATGATGGCCACAAACTCTCCCCGGTCGATTTGAAGGGTGATCCCGTCCAGAGCCCGGACTTCGTTTTCCTTTCCCTCATTGTAAATTTTGAAAAGGTCTTTTACGTCAATCAGCATGGCGGCCTCCTCACCAACCGGTGTAGGCTGAGTCGGTCATGTACCCGGTAAAGACCACATCGCCTTCCTTCAGGCCGGAGGTGATCTCCACGTTGGATTCGTCGGAGAGGCCTGTGGTCACAACCACCGCGAAGAAGCCCTCGGGCATCTCCCAGGCGGGATCGGCGTCAATGGCCCGGTCATCGGCCTCGCCCTGAACAAAGCAGACCGTGGCAGTGCCCGACTCGGAGAAGGCGCCGGGGCCCATGCTGGAACCGCTGCCATCCATCATGTCCGCCGAGCCCGCATCGCCGACGGGATCGGAGAACGAGTCTTCTTCCCCGGCAGGTTCCGCGTCACTGGCGGCCATATCGCCGGATGCATCCATACCGCTCATGCTGTCTGCATCACCCATGGCGGTTCCGGCAGGCAGTGTGACATTCATTACCGCCTGGATGGGAACGACCAGACAGTCGTTGGATTGGCTGGCGACAAAGGAGTAATTAATGTAGGAATTGGTCATGAGCATCCCGTCCGGATTGTCCACCACCACGGTGGCGGGGAATATGGCCACGCCGTTCTCCGCCTTGGCGGAGAGGGAGACCTGATCCATGGTTCCCATGTAATAGTTGCCCATCTGATCCTGGAGGTCCACGAACATGCCGGTGGAGACATAGCCGATGTTCCGCTCATCGATGCTGATATCTACCAGCATGGTGGAGGTGTCCGCGATCTGGATGGCCGCGCCGGAGGGGACTTCCTCTCCGGCGACAAGACCGCCCAGAGAAAGCACCTTGCCAGAGATGGGGGCCGACGCATGGTAATTCTCCAGCTTCTTCTGCGCGTCCTCCAGAGCGGTGACCGCTTCATCCACGGACTTCTGGGCCTCCCGAAGACTGTTCTGCTTGGCGGCAATGTCAGCCCGGGCGTCCTTGTCCCCCAGTTTCAGGATCAGCTGCCCGGCAGCGACATCGGCGTAGTTCATCAGATTGACCTGCTCCACCGGGCCGGCGTTTTTGACGGTGAGCTTCGTGGTCTCATAGTATTCCAATGTTCCGCTGTCATAGGGATAGACCGCCCCGCCGTCCGTGCCGGTGAGGGAGGCGGAGGCGGCCATCCCCTCGGTCAGGGTGCCGGGATTGTCCATGAGAAAGACCACTTCAAAGGTTACCGAGCCCTCGGGAACCACGCGGCGGACATAGTTGACCTGTTCCACGGTAGCGGGGTAATCGGTCATCGCGGCGGGCAGAGTGATCCGGGCGGACTGGCCCGCCTGGATCTGCCCCTCATAGGCCCAGCTGTAATAAAGGCGGAGGCGCAGCTTGGTGTCGTTGACCACCGTGGCGATCGCATCACCCACCGACAGATCGTCCCCTACCTTAATATCCCGGTTGACGTCGATGAGTTTTCCGGCGTGGGGGGCGGTGACCGACAGGTCGGCCAGATCTTCGTTGAGCTTTTCCAGCTCCCGGTCATAGTCGGAGACTACTTCCTGGGCCTTGCGGACGTTTTCCTGGGCGGTGCGGACCGCATCCTGAGCGGTGGAGTCATCCAGATTATAGAGAAGCTGGCCTTCCTCCACGTCATCGCCTTCCTGGACAAAAAGCTCCAGCACGGTATAGCCCGCTTCCGGCGTGACAGCGGCGGAATTCTTGGCCCGGGCAGTACCGGAGCCCTCCACCTTGCTCTGGATGGAGCCGCGATAGACCTCCTGGGTCATGACCTCGCCCAGCGCATTTTCTTCATCCACAAAGACAAATTTTTTCAACAGCACCACAGAAGTGATGATGACCGCCGCGGCTACCACCAGCGCAATGATCCGGCGGATGAGCTTTCTCCGCTTCTGCTTCTGCTCATGGGTGGCGGGGGATTTCGGCTTCTTCGGCGGCGTGGGCTGGGAGGCCTGCTCGGCCACCGGAGTCTGCTGATCCAACATTGACAGTCCCTCCTGGTATTTCAAATTCGATCCTCAGATAAAGTAATTATAGGATACGCTCACGCGGGAGTCAAAAACAAACCGGTGACAAATTCTTAAGACTTTCTGAAGCCGTCTCCGCCTGCTTTTACACTTTAATATAGACGCAGGGCGAAGCGGAAAGTTTCCTGTTTTCAGAAAAAATTTTTGGCCGCCCCGCTAATTTTACGGTTGTGTTACAAATGCCCAAACCCCATTGACGGCGGGAGGTTTCAGGTTTATGATATGCCCGTAAGGCGAGGGGAGTCATAC
>JAQXNP010000187.1 GCA_029098065.1 Clostridiales bacterium
GGCGGGCAGCATCGTGGTGGAACAGGTTTTTGCCATCCCCGGCCTGGGGCGGCTGCTGGTGGCCTCCATCTCAAACCGGGATTATCCGGTGGTCCAGGCCATTGTGGTCATTCTGGCCTTTTGGGTGGTCCTGGCGGGAACCATCGCGGATCTGCTGAACCAGCAGATTGATCCGAGGCTGAAACTGGGGGGCAGACGATGAAGCGTACGCGCATGAACGGCTGCCTGAAAGCCGGACTGATTATCGCGGGGGTTTTGGCCGCACTGATTATTCTGGGCTGCTTCTGGACCCCCTACGACCCCAACGCCATGTCGGGAGGGGAAAAGCGGCTGGCCCCCTGCCTTGCTCATCTCATGGGGACTGACAACTTCGGGCGGGACATCCTCAGCCGGGTGATGAAGGGGGCGGGCACCACCTTCTCCATCGCCGCGGCCACCGTGGCCATCGGCGCGGTGGCAGGGACGCTGATCGGCGCCCTCACCGGCTATTTCGGCGGCGTGGTGGACGAGGTGCTGATGCGGGTCAATGACGCGCTCACCGCTTTCCCCAGCATCCTGTTGGCGCTGGTGATCATCAGCGTGGTGGGACCCGGGAACAAATACAATGTGGTGCTGGCCCTGGGAATCGTCTTCATCCCCAGCTATGCCCGGATCACCCGGACCGCTTTCGCTTCGGCCCGGGATGCCAACTATGTCAAGAGCGCCCGGCTTATGGGAGTGAGCTCCTGGCGCATTCTGTGGGTGCACATCCTGCCCAACACCGTTCAGGTGCTTCTGCCGGCCCTTACCATCGGATTCAATAACGCCGTGCTGGCCGAGGCGTCTATGAGCTACCTGGGCATCGGCGTCACTCCCCCCGACGCCTCACTGGGCTATATGCTCTCCGAGGCCCAGGGAATGTTTACCGTCGCCCCCTGGTATGCCGTGGGGACCGGCCTGACCATCGTGCTGATGGTTTTTGGCGTGGGACTCATCGGCGAGGGCCTGCAGCGCCGGGAGAGGGGGGTGCTCTGATGCTGGAGATCAAAGACCTGCATGTAAAATTCCACTCCCGGGACCGGGAGGCGGTTTCCGGCGTGAGCCTGACCATCCGCGACGGCGAGATCATGGGACTGGTGGGGGAATCTGGCTCCGGCAAATCCGTCACCACGATGAGCATAGCGGGACTGCTGCCCCGGCGGCAGTGCGACTGTTCGGGGACCATCCTGCTGGACGGCGTGGAGCTTCTTCACGCGGACCGGGCCCAGCTCCGGAAAATCCAGGGGAAGGAGATCGGCGTGGTGTTCCAGGAGCCCATGTCCGCCATGGATCCGCTGATGAAGGTGGGCCCCCAGGTGGAGGAGACTCTGCGCATCCATACCGGGCTGACCAGAGAGGAGCGGAAGGCCCGTGCCCTGGAGGCGCTGTCTCAGGTGGAGCTGCCTGATCCGGAGGGGGTCTATGGGAAATATCCCCATGAACTCTCCGGCGGGATGCTTCAGCGGGCCATGATCGCGGCGGCCATTGTGTGCCGGCCCAAGCTGCTGCTGCTGGACGAGCCCACCACCGCTCTGGATGTGACGATCCAGGCGCAGATCCTGGAACTTTTGAAAAAGCTGAACGGGGAATTCGGAATCTCCATGCTCTTCATCTCCCATAACCTGAATGTGGTGCGCAAACTGTGCGCCCGGGTGGCGGTGATGCAGAAGGGCATTCTGGTGGAGGAGGGTGACACCCTGGATGTGTTTCTCCATCCCCGGGAGGAGTATACCAAGCGGCTGATCGCCGCCATCCCTACCCGGAGGAAGGAGGGGCGGCCGTGAACGAGGAACTGGTGCTGTCAGTGGACCACGTGACCAGCGGCTACCATACCGGAGGACTGCTCCGCCGGGGCGAATACAGGGAAATCCTGCACGATGTGACCTTTGAGATCCATCATGGGGAGATCCTGGGCCTGGTGGGAGAGTCGGGCACCGGGAAATCCACCCTGGCCAAAACGATCCTGGGCATGCTCCGGCCGGAGCAGGGAACCGTCACCCACTACACAAAACGGCCTCAGATGATCTTTCAGGACCCATACAGCTCTCTGAACCCGGCCTATCCCGTCCGATGGATTATGGCGGAGCCTCTGAGGGTCCATGGCAGGTACGACGCCGCTGAACGGGAGCGCCGGGTACGGGAGATGCTGAAGCTGGTGGAGCTGCCCGAGGAGTGTCTGGACGCCAGGCCGGAACAGCTCTCCGGCGGCCAGCGGCAGCGGGTGTCCATTGCCGTCTCCCTGATCCAGCAGCCGAAATTCCTGATCGCCGATGAGCCGGTGTCCGCCCTGGACGTGACCATTCAGGCCCAGATCCTGAAGCTGCTCAAGCAGCTGCGGGATGAGCTGGATCTGAGCTATCTCTTCATTTCCCATGACCTGAATGTGGTCTATCAGCTCTGCGACCGGGTCCTAGTGATGAAGAAGGGCCGTATCGTGGAGCAGGGAATGGTGGATGACATTTTTGACCATCCCCGGGAGGAATACACCCGGCAGCTTCTGGCTGCGGCTGAATAAATTGGAAGAGAAGGCCTTCGGCGGAATAACCGCCGAAGGCCTTTTTGTTCCAATCCATCGAAAGACGTCCCACGATAAAAAATAAACCCTCGATCCGGACGGTATGAAAGTCCCGGCCCGGGAGATACTGAATCCAGTATCTCTAACAGGCGGGAGGGTCTTTTGTGCAGGGCAAAGTGGAGATCTGCGGGGTCAACACGTCCAAGCTCAAGGTGCTGAAAAATGAAGAAATCATGGAACTCCTGCGCCGAACCAAGAAAGGGGATATGGAAGCCCGGGAGCAGCTCATCGCGGGGAACCTGCGGCTTGTGCTGTCAGTCATCCAGAAATTCGACCGCAGGGGCGAGAATGTGGACGATCTCTTCCAGGTGGGCTGTATCGGGCTCATCAAGGCCATCGATAACTTCAACATCGACCTGGATGTGCGGTTTTCCACCTATGGGGTGCCCATGATTGTGGGAGAGATCCGCCGCTACCTCCGGGATAACAGTGCCCTGAGGGTATCCCGCTCCATGCGGGATACCGCCTATAAGGTGCTTCAGGCCAAGGAGAAATTTATGGCGGAACACCAGCGGGAGCCCACCATCGAGGAGATTGCCCGGATGCTGGATACCAGGCGGGAGGATGTGGTTTTCGCGCTGGAGGCCATCACAGATCCGGTGAGCCTCTATGACCCGGTATATTCGGACAGCGGAGACGCGGTGTGCGTGATGGACCAGGTGAAGGACAACAAGAATACCGATGAAAAATGGCTGGATCACATCGCCCTTCAGGACGCGGTGGACAAGCTGCCCCAGCGGGAGAAAAAGATCCTGGATCTGCGGTTTTTCCAGGGCAAGACCCAGATGGAGGTCTCCGCTGAGGTGGGGATCTCCCAGGCGCAGGTATCCCGATTGGAGAAGAGCGCTCTGGAGCAGATGCGGAAAAGCCTTTGAAAACGTGCGGAGCGGGACAGATCATCTGTCCCGCTCCGATCGTTTTTTGATAAGTTGTGTCCGTCCTCGGTTCGGACGGAACCCCTTCGGGCGGCGGTTAAGGAAAGGGCCCATCCCCGTTGAATGACTACCGGGTCAGTCTGGCAGATATCTCATCGCTGAGCCGGGCGAATTCCTCAATGCCCAGCCGCTCCCCCCGGATCTCCGGCGGCAGCCCCGACTGATCCAGACAGCGCTGCAGTTCCGCTTTGGGCAAAGGGAAGGCGGCGGAGAGGGCGTTGAGCAGCGTCTTGCGCCGCAGGCCAAAGGCCCCCCGCACCACCCGGAAGAAGAGCGCTTCCTCATGGACGCACGCCGGAGGGGGCTGCGGGGTGAGCCGCAGGACGGCGGAGGTGACCTTGGGGGCGGGGAGGAAGCAGTCCCGGGGCACCTCGAAGAGCAGCTCTGTTTTGGCATGGTACTGGCAGAAGACGGAGAAGGCGCCGTAGTCCCCCTTCCCCGGCCCGGCGCAGATCCGTTCCGCCACTTCCTTCTGGATCATTACGGTGATGGTCTGAAAGAGCCCGCTCTCCAGCAGCAGGGTGAGGACGGGGGTGGTGATATTGTAGGGGAGGTTGGCGCACACCAGAGGGGTCAGGCCGGGAAAATGCGTCGTTACAAGCGCCTTCAGATCCAGTTTCATCACATCGCCGGAGATGACGGCAGTGTTGGGATAGTCCGAAAGAGTCTCGGCCAGGATGGGAAGGAGGCGCTGATCCAATTCCACCGCCGCCACGCGGCCGGCCCGTTTCGCAAGCTCTACCGTGAGCGGCCCGATGCCGGGACCAATTTCCAACACGCCGGTATCCGGCCCGGCTCCGGAGGCCTCCGCGATGTCCCGGGGGACCCAGGGTTCAATCAGAAAGTTCTGCCCCATAGATTTGGAAAAATGGAACCCATGGCGGGAGAGAAGGGTCTGAATGTCATTGCGGTCACACAGATCCACAGCGCTTCACCTCACGTATCAGATTGTTTGGAAACCGCCGGAAGAACGGCCTCCGGCGGGACAAATCGGGCACACGCCCTCACCCGATGCGGGGAAAGGACGATCAGACGGAGCCTTTCCGCCGCTCCAGCGTGGGGAGAAAGCGGCGGCAGCGTTCTCCCGCCTGTTCCGGAGTCAGGCCGGGGATGATCTCGGCCATCATGGGGGCGCAGGAGATGACCATATTCTCCCAATCCGGTCCGGCGCAAAGATACGGGAAAGAACTTTCCCATTCCCGCCAGGACCCATTTACCGGCGGCGAGGCCGCCTGTTTTTGACAGTAAAACCAATGGAATGAACAGAGAAACCTGAGACAGGCCGGCCCCGTTACATTTCCCGCCGGCCTTCCAGAGCCCGGCCCAGGGTGGCGTCGTCGGCGTATTCCAGCTGTCCGCCCACGGGCACGCCGTAGGCCAGCCGGGTGACCTTCACGGCGAAAGGCTTCAGCAGCCGTGAAAGGTACATGGCGGTGGCGTCCCCCTCGGTGGTGGGGTTAGTGGCCATGATGACTTCCCGGACGTCTCCGGCGGCCACCCGGTCCACCAGTTCCCGAATATGAAGATCATCCGGCCCCACGTGGTTCATGGGGGAGATGAGGCCGTGCAGCACATGGTAGCGTCCGGCATATTCCCGGGACCGCTCCAGAGCCATTACGTCCTTGGGGTCGGCCACCACGCAGATGGTGGCCGGGTCCCGTCTGGAACTGGCGCAGATGGGGCATAGCCCCTCTCCCTCTGTGAAATTGCAGCACACCGGACACAGGGAGATGGAGCCTTTGGCGGCCACGATGGCGTCGGCAAAGGCCCGGGCCTCCTCATCCGGAAGGCCGAGGACGAAGAAGGCCAGCCGCTGGGCCGACTTCTTGCCCACGCCGGGCAGCCGGGCGAACTGTTCTACCAGCGCCTCCAGAGCGGGGGGAAAATATTCCATAACGCAACCTCCGAACAACGCCCGCGCAAGGCGGAGAATATTGAAGTGCCAGGGGAAAACGCCAGACGCAAAGGCTCGGCGGCAGGAAAGGGAATGAAAATCCTCTTTCCTGTTTCAAAAGAAAGAGCGTCAGGCGCGGAGAGAGGCGATGGCGGCGGCGGGATCGGCCGCGCCGTAGACGGCGGAGCCGGCCACCAGCACGTTGGCGCCGGCGGCCACACACAGCCTGGCGGTTTCGGAGTTGACGCCGCCGTCCACCTCCAGATCGCAGCCCGAGCAGTACTGATCGATGTATCCCCGGATGGCGGTGATCTTGGGGAGCTGGTCGGCCATAAAAGACTGCCCGCCGAAGCCGGGTTCCACCGTCATCACCAGCACCAGGTCGATGCCCCGTTTCAAATAGGGGATCACGGCCTCGGCGGCGGTGATGGGGCGCAGAACGACGCCTTTCTTTACTCCCAGCGCCTCCATCTGATCCAGAGCGGCGTGGATGGCGGGGGGCATGTCGGCTTCCAGATGGACGGAGAGCAGGTCGGCCCCGGCTTTGGCAAAGGCCTCCACATACCGGCCCGGCTTCTCCACCATCAGGTGGGTGTCCAGAAACATGCCGGTGTGCCTGCGGATGGACTGGACCACCGGCACGCCGATGGAGATGTTGGGGACGAACATACCGTCCATGACATCCACGTGGAGCCAGTCGGCGGAAGAGACCCGCTCAATATCCCGCCCCAGATGGCAGAAGTCGGCGGAGAGAATGGAGGGAGCGATCTTGACCATGGAAATTCACCCTTTCAAGGTTGGTGACCGGGGCAGAGTCCCGGTCATAGGATACGACAGCGGATGCCCGACCCGTCTCCGCCGGTCTCCCCAGGAGCTTGCTCACCCACGGAGCCGGTCCCGGCGGCAGCGGCGGGCCGGCGCCGCATCAGATAGCCCCCGGTCAGGCGTGGTCTGGCCGGGGGCACTTGGGCTTGCAGGAGACGGCGGCCGGAGACTCCGGCAGGGACACAATATAAAAATGGGCGGAAGGCTCGTTCCCCTTTGGAAAAGGAAACGCAGATCAATAAACTTCGCCGGTGCTGACTTCTCTGGGGGTATAACCCGCCTTTTTCAGAGCCTCCATGATCTGCGCCTTGTGCTGAAGGCCAAAGGCTTCCAGCGTGACTTTCAGTTCCACGCCGGCCTGACGGTTCAAATTGACGAACTGATTGTGCTCCAGCTTGATGATATTGCCGTTTTCGGCGGCGACAACACCGGCCACCCGGAGCAGCTCGCCGGGCCGGTCGGGCAGGATCACCGAGAAGGTAAAGATGCGGCCCCGGCTCATAAGGCCATGCTGGACCAGGGAGGAGACCGTGATGACGTCCATATTGCCGCCGGAGAGGACGGGCACGATGTTTTTGTCCTTGCAGTCCAGATGGCTGAGAGCGGCTACAGTGAGGAGGCCGGCGTTCTCCACGATCATCTTGTGCTTTTCCATCATGTCCAGGAAGGCGTCCACCAATTCCCCGTCATCAATGGTGAGAATTTCGTCCACATTTTTCTGCACGTAGGGAAAAACCAGATCGCCGGGGGTCTTGACGGCTACGCCGTCGGCGATGGTGTCCACTTTGGGCAGTGTGACCACCCTGCCCGCTTTCAGACAGGCGCTCATGGAAGCCGCCCCGACGGGCTCCACACCAATGACCTTCACCTTGGGATTGAGGAGTTTGGCCAGAGTGGACACACCGGCGGCCAGCCCTCCGCCCCCGATGGGGACCAGGATGACATCCACGTCGGGCAGGTCGGAGAAGATCTCGTAGGCGATAGTGCCCTGGCCGGTGGCCACAGTCAGATCGTTGAAGGGGGGAATATAGGTATAGCCTTTTTCCCTGACCAGCCGTCCGGCCTCAGCGGCGGCATCGTCAAAGGTCTCCCCGTGGAGAATGACCTGGGCGCCGTAATCCTTGGTGTTGTTCACCTTCACCAGCGGGGTGGTGGTGGGCATGACGATGGTGGCCTTCACCCCCGCGTGCTGAGCGGCATAGGCCACTCCCTGGGCGTGGTTGCCGGCGGAGGCGGTGATGAGCCCCTTGGCCTTCTGCTCGTCGGTGAGGGTACTGATCTTGAAGTAGGCGCCGCGGATCTTATAGGCACCGGTCACCTGCATGTTCTCCGGCTTCAGGTAGACATTGTTGCCGGTGGCCCTGCTGAAGGCGGGGCTGGGGATCAGGTGAGTGGGAGCCAGAACGCCGTCCAGCACCTTCCGGGCGGCTTTAAAGTCTTCCAGGGTCATCATGGGAAAACATCTTCTTCCTGTGGGGATTTCTCCTTATCATACCGTCTTTTTTCAGGGAAGTCAACGGCTGGAGCGGAAAAAGGGACGGAGTCAGACGTGAAGGAACTGTGAATTCCGCCGGGCTTTTCTTGACAGGGGGATGGGGAACAGGTAAAATATTCTTTAAATGGGGCAGTGTCCCCAGACTGGAGGAGACGCCATGGCAAAAGTGGTCAAACGCTCCCCGGCGCCGCTCTACTTTGCGGCGGCGGTGTGGGTGATCTGGGGCCTGTTTTTCCCGCTTTACAAGCTGTCCCATTTCCTGCTGGTCATTGCGGCCTCCGCCGTTGCGGGGGCGGCGGGGAAAAAGCTCTTTCCGGACAAGTCGTTTGAAATGCCCGACCCGGTGGAGCCTGAGACCACAGGGGATCCTCAGCTGGACGCGCTCATTGCCGAACGGGACAGAGCGGTGGCCGAGATGCGCCGCCTCAACGGCAATATCCCGGGCAAAGTAATCTCAGCCCAGATCGACCGCCTGGAATCGGACACCCGGAAGATCATCTCCCACGTGGTGGAACACCCGGAAAAACTGCCCCAGATCCGGAAATTCATGAATTACTATCTGCCGACAACGCTGAAGCTGCTCAACGCCTATGACCGCATGGGAGATGCCGGAATCTCCGGCGCGAATATTGACGGTTCCCGGAGCAAAATAGAGGATATGATGACCACGATCGTCTCAGCCTTTGATAAGCAGCTGGATGCCCTGTTTGCCGATGAGGCGCTGGATATCTCCACAGACATCACCGTGATGGAGAACCTGCTCCGGCAGGAGGGGCTCAGCGGTGAAACTCCCTTTACCGCGAATGGCTGAGAGGATTCGGTATTTAGAGAAGGAAAGGAAGATCCAATATGTCTGACAATGCCAACTTTACACCGGAGCTGACCCTGACCCCAGACCTGGATACCGCGGCCGCCGCCCAGGCGGCGGAGCCGCCCACGCTGACTTTGGATCCCTCCGGTTCCGAAGCTGCCGTACAGCGGGCCGATCAGGCCGCCCGGGACGCCAACGCTGTGAAACTGGATGACTCCATGCTCACCGAAGCGGAGAAAAAAATGGTGGACGATTTTGCCCAGAAGATCGATATCACCGACTCCAACATGGTCCTTCAGTACGGCGCCGCCGCCCAGAAGAACATAGCCGGCTTTTCCGAGAGCGCTCTGAGCAAAGTGCGCACCAAGGATTTGGGAGAGGTCGGGGACGCGCTTTCCAACCTGGTGGGAGAACTCCAGAATTTCGGCCAGGAGGAAAAGAAGGGCGTCTTCGGCTTTTTCCAGAAGAAGAAAAACGATATCCAGGCGATGAAGGCCCAGTATTCCAAAGCCGAGACCAACGTGAACAAGATCGTGAACGTACTGGAAGGCCATCAGGTGACGCTGATGAAAGACGTGGCCATGCTGGACCAGATGTACGATCTCAACACCAAGTATTATAAAGAACTCACCATGTATATCCTGGCGGGCAAGAAGAAGCTGGAAGCCACCCGGAACGGCGAGCTGGAGGAGCTGCGGAAAAAAGCCACCGCCTCCGGCAGCCAGGAGGACGCCCAGGCCTACAACGATCTGGCCAACATGTGCAGCCGCTTCGAGAAAAAGCTCCACGACCTGGAGCTCACCCGGATGGTGTCCGTCCAGATGGGCCCCCAGGTGCGGCTGATCCAGAACAACGACGCTCTGATGCTGGAGAAGATCCAGTCCTCCCTGGTGAATACCATCCCCCTGTGGAAGAGCCAGATGGTGCTGGCACTGGGTATGGAGAACTCCCGGCAGGCCACCGCGGCCCAGACCGCCGTCACCAACATGACCAACGAGCTGCTGCGCAAGAATGCCGACGCGCTGAAGATGGGCACCATTGAGACCGCCAGGGAGGCGGAGAAGAGCGTGGTGAGCATCGAGACCCTTCAGCACACCAATCAGCAGCTGATCTCCACTCTGGACGAGATGATGAAGATCCAGACCGAGGGCGCCCAGAAGCGCAGGGAGGCCGAGGCCGAGCTGGGCCGCATCGAGGGCGAATTGAAGCAGAAGCTGCTGGAGCTGCGGGGATAAGCCGGTGTGCCGGAAGGAGGGACAGATTTGAACTTCTTCAATTCCCGCCGGGCCGGGGCCCTGGTCCTGACCGCCGCTGTGATCTTCGGCGTTTTTTTCGGCTCGCATCGTTCTCTGAACGGGGAGCGGAAAAAAGTGGCCGGCCAGAATGAAAATGTGATGATGGACCTGGAGACCCGGGTGGGCACCGCCCATAATCTCTGTACGGTGGCCGGCCGCTACCTGCCTCCGGATGACGAATCCCTGACCGCGCTGAGCGGGGATCTGGCGTATGCCGATGAGCATCCGGAGGACGAGACGGCCTTTGCCGATCTGGTGCCGGCGGCCCGGGCGGTCATCATGAAGCTGAAAGATGCGGCCCTCTCCGAACAGGACGCCCGCTATCTCTCAAATTTTGAGACACAGATCGAGTCAGGGGTGGACACCATTTCCCGGGACCCTTACACCGCCGCGGCCAGACGCTTCAATGAGGAGACTCTGGGCGGCTTTCCCGCCCGGATCCTGGGAGCGTTGACCGGAGTAAAAGAACTTCCCGTCTACCAATGAGGTAAATGCTGATGAACAAAATACGCAGACGCGTCTCTGCCCTGTTCCTGATGATTCTGATGGCGGCAGCCCTGGCGCTGCCTGGCTTCGCCATCGTGGACGCCCCCGCCAACACCTATGTGGGGGACTATGCCAATGTCCTCTCCAGCGAGACCGAGCAGCATATCATCGATCAGAACGACAAGCTCAGCCGGGCCACCGGCGGCGCCATTGTGGTGGTGACGGTGGATTTCATGGACGGCATGAGCTCGGCGGATTACGCCTATGAATGCTTCAACACCTGGGGGATCGGGGACGCCGAGCGCAACAACGGCCTCCTTCTGGTCTATGCCGTGGGGGAGAACAAGGTCCGGGCCATGCAGGGCAGCGGGATCGAGAACGCGCTGACCTCCGCCGATCTGGGCGATATGCTGGAGGACTATTTCTACGACGGCTATGACGCCGGAGAGTATGACGAGGCCACCACAGCTTTCTTTGACGCGGCGTACGACTGGTACGACAGCTATTACGGCGGCATTGACGCGGCGCTGAGCAGCGGGACCATGGCCGAACCGGAGCCGGAGTATGTGGTCCAGCCCATGCCGGCCCGGCGGAGCAATCCGGGGGCTGGCCTGTTTGCGGTCATCTTTGTGGTCATCCTGATCCTGGTGATCCTGGCGGCGGTGGATTCTGCCCGGTACAGCCGCTATCGCCGCAGATACATGGGACCGGGGATGCCCCCGCCCACCGTAGTTTACCGGCCCCTTTTCTTCGGCCCCAGGTTTTACCGCAGGCCTCCGCCTCCACCTGGTCCGGGCGGCTTCGGCGGCCCCGGTCCGAGGGGGCCCGGCGGCCCTCAGCCTCCCAGAGGGGGCGGATTCAGCGGCGGCGGTTTCGGGGGCGGAAGCACCCGGGGCGGCGGAGCCGGAAGGGGCGGCGGCTCCTTCGGCGGAGGGACTTTCGGCGGCAGTTCCTTTGGCGGTTCCCGGGGAGGCGGCGGCTTCGGCGGCGGCTTCCACGGCGGCGGCTTCCACGGCGGCGGTTTCGGCGGCGGGGGGTCCCGAGGCGGCGGCGCGGGCCGTTGACTGCCTGACCAGATGAGAAAATGAGGGATTAGGATGGGATTCAATCGCTATGAGGCCAAGATGGCGGCCAAAAACAGCATGCGCCAGGCCAGGCCGAATCCGCTGCTGGTGACGATGGTCTATGTGCTGCTGACCACAGGCGTCTCTCTGCTGGTGACCTGGGCCACAGGCAATCCGATCAATGAAGCGGTGGATTATCTCTACCAGGGCTATGATTGGGATACGGTTTTCCACTATGTGTTTATCCAGGGCGCGCCTTTTGTGGGGATTTACTCCCTGAGTCAGCTGGTGCTGAAGCTCTATGAGTATGTCGTGGACTATGGGTATATCTCCTACAGCCTGCGTCTGGCCCGGAACGAGCAGCCCGGCTATCGAAACCTGCTGGATGGTTTCGCCCGGGTGGGCCGGGTGCTGTGGATGAACATCCTGTCAGAGATTTTTATTTCCCTGTGGACTCTTCTGGCCGCCGTCCCCGTGACCGTGGTGTTTGCAGTCTGCGGGATCACCATGCCCAACGGGGTGTTCGGCTACGGTGGGGAAGAGTGGCTGGTCATGGGGATCTGGGCGGTGCTGGTGGCCACCAGCATTGTCCGGTTTGTGGTGACCTACCGGTATCGGCTGGCGGTCTATTTCCTGCTGGACGATCCCGGCTGCACCGCCCGGCAGGCGATTACCCGGAGCAAAGCGGCCATGCGGGGCTGGAAGATGGAGCTCTTCACCCTGGATCTGTCCTTCTTCGGCTGGCTCTTCCTCACCGCCCTGACGGCGGGAGTGCTGTCCATCTGGGTGGGGCCCTATATTCAGGCCACTTACGCCAATTTCTATGATTGCGTAACGGCGGGACAGCAGCCCCTGGGCGGGTATACCGGCCCGGTCTATCAAAACGATTTTGACTACCGCGGCAAAGACGGTCCGGAACCCTTCTGAACCAAAAGCGATCCCCCGGCGGCAGCTGCCGCCGGGGGACTTTTTTTGTCGGTCTCCGTTTGCCCGTTTAAGCCTGTTTCAGCCGAAAGGGCCGAAGACGCTCTTGGCGGCGGGGCTCATTTTTCATCTCCGTCTCCCCCTTCCAGGGTGTCCGCCCAGGTCAGGACGGTCTCCATTACCTCGCCGGCCAGCTCCGGGTCCCGATACTGGGCGCTGATCCAGATGTTCCCCCGGGAAAGAAGAAACTCGCCGCAGGAGTTTTCCCCGTCAATGGGATCCTCCCAAAGGCCCTCCGTCCCCTCCACCGGGCTCATATACCGGGGGACGGGCTCCGCCGCCGTTTGGGCCAGCTCCGGAGAGGTCCAGGTCCTGGCAGTCAAGGCGATCCGTGAGGCGGAATCGTCGGGAGAGCGGAATTCCCATTTTCCGTAACTGCCGAAGGGCCCGTCCATGCGGGTGATGTCGGGATGCGGATCATCCAGGGAGAAGGCGGCGGACGGTGAGGGGATCCGTCCCTGGAACACCATCCGGACCGGGCCGTGGAGGAAGATACAAACCAGAAGACAGCCGCCAAAGGCGCAGCACAGGAGGTTGCGCCGCCGTTTCCTCTGGTCGCTCCAGCTGATCAAAAGGGCGATGCCGCCGCCGATCAGAAGACCGATGCCGTAGCCGATGTTGAGGGTGCCGTTGAGGATGGTGTCCAGCAGGAAAAAGAAATACATGAAGGAGAGGGAGATGTGAGCCCCAAGCCGGAGGCCTCCCCAGATCCGGCTGGTCCAGGGTCCGAGACCGGGGAGGGGCTCTCCTTTCTGAAGAGCCTGCTGCCAGAGAAACAGCTGGCGGATCAGTAACAGGAGATAGGCGAATCCGCCCCCTAACCAGAAGGGGAGAAGAACGGTGAAGAACGAAATGCTGAAGGTGAGGCAGAAGACGGGGATAAAGGAATGGAGAAAACGCTCCCAGGGAGTGGCGTCAGGGTAGAGAATCTGGTCTATATGGCTGCCGGAGTTTATGAGAAGAAAATATACCCCGAGGAGCACCACGACCATAAGGGTGCTGATGGCCATCCGGCGCAGGACCTTCTTCCGGAAGCGCTGATATTCGATCTCCGGGTCGGTCTGGATGGGGGCGGGGGAGGCACCCGGTTTGGAGGCATAGATGTTCAGATAGTCGATGGTCTGCACCGGTTCCCAGCCGGCGTCGGCGCAGAGCTGTATGTATTCCCGATCCTCCCGGACATTGGGATCGGTCCAGTCCAGAAAATAGGTCAGGTCCCGCCGCTCTGTGGCCCGGAGTCTGGCGAACACACCCAGATAGATGTGCTCCAGCACCCAGCCTTCCCGGGCCCAGTCGTTGAGCTTTGCCTGGGCGGCGGTTCGGTCGATCAGCAGGTAGGAGAAGAGCTTCCAGCAGGCGTCTTGTCTCATGTCCTGTTTCCTCCTTCCAGGATCCGGGCCCCGTCCGCCACCTGGCGGCGGAGACGTTCGTATTCCTCAGTGAGGACCTTCCGGCCCTCGCCGGTGAGGGTGTAGTACTTCCGGCCCTCCACCTCCCGGGTGCGCTCAATGAGCTTGTCGCCCTCAAAGCGCCCCAGCAGGGCATAGAGGGTACCGGCGCCCACATTCACCCGGCCGCCGGTGAGCTCGGAGACGTTCTGCATGATGCCGTAACCGTGGCGCTCCGCCCCGGTGAGGGAAAGAAGGACGTAGTACATCTGCTCGGTCAGCGTTTCCAGCTTTTTGCGGGCCATGCAGTTCACCTCCAGGAGCATATCGAATATCGCTATACCCGCCTCTATATTATATCGATATTCGATATCTGTCAATAGCGGGACGGCAAAAAGCCGCGCTTCGCGAAAGATTTCGCGGAGCGCGGCTCAGAGTCAGGGAAAACCGGGATTACTCCAGTACGGCCCCCCGGGCGGCGGAGGTCACCAGTTTGGCGTACCGGGCCAGGTAGCCGGTCTTGATGCGAGGTTCGGGGCAGACCCATTTGGCTTTCCGGGCGGCCAGAGTGGCCTCGTCCACCTTCAGATCGATGGTGTGGCCGGGGATGTCGATGGCGATGATGTCTCCCTCCTCCACGTAGGCGATGGGGCCGCCCAGAGCGGCCTCGGGAGAGACGTGGCCGATGGAGGCGCCCCGGGTGGCGCCGGAGAACCGGCCATCGGTGATCAGGGCCACGCTCTCACCCAGGCCCATGCCGCAGATGGCGGAGGTGGGGTTGAGCATCTCACGCATGCCGGGGCCGCCCTTGGGGCCCTCGTACCGGATGACCACCACGTCGCCGGGCTTGATGCCGCCGGC
>JAQXNP010000188.1 GCA_029098065.1 Clostridiales bacterium
AGGCGGAGATGCCTCAGCCCATGATCGGAGACTATGACGCCTGCCTCACCGTGGAATTCATGCGCGCCCTGGCGATGAACAGCGGGATCACGCTGCATATGCACTGCCTTTACGGCTCCAACTCCCACCACATCACGGAGGCTCTGTTCAAATCCCTGGGCCGGGCGCTGAAGCAGGCCGTTGCTGTGGAAGGGACCGGTGTGGTCTCCACAAAGGGGGTCCTCTGATGGGTTATACCGCTATTGTGGACTACGGCGTGGGCAATCTGAAGAGCGTGGCCAACGCCATGGCCTATCTGGGACTGGAGACGCTGGTCACCAGCAGTGCCGGAGAACTGGAGCGGGCTGATGCCATCATTCTGCCCGGCGTGGGAGCATTCCCCGATGCGGCGGAGAAGCTGCGGGCGCCGGGATTGGACCGGGTACTGACGGCCCAGGCGGAAAAAAAGCCCATCCTGGGGATCTGTCTGGGAATGCAGCTGCTCTTTGACGAGAGCACAGAAGTCCGGCCCTCCAGAGGTCTGGGGCTGGTCCCCGGCCGGGTGGACTGGATCCGAACGGAGTACAAGCTGCCCCACATCGGCTGGAACAGCCTGACCTTTCAGAATGACTGCCCCATCTTCAAGGGGCTGACGGACGGAACCTATGTCTATTTCGTCCACTCCTTCTGCGGCTATGCCGCCAGCGAGGATGACGTGGCTGCCCGCACGGATTACGGTCCCCCGGTGGTGGCGGCGGTACATAAAGGCAATGTCTATGGCTGCCAGTTTCATCCGGAAAAGAGTGGAGAGGCCGGCCTTCAAATCCTGCGGAATTTCGGGGAGCTGAACAAATGATTATTTTACCTGCCATCGACCTGAAGGACGGCCAGTGTGTCCGTCTGAAGAAGGGGGAGTTTGCGACCGCCCATCGGGTAGCGGACAGCGCCGCTGAGACTGCCGCCGCCTTTTCCGCCGCCGGGGCCCGGTGGATCCATATGGTGGATCTGGACGGGGCCCGGGATGGAGTGCGGAAAAACGCCGGACTGGTGGCCCGGATTGCGGAGAACAGCAGCCTTCATGTGGAACTGGGCGGCGGGATGCGCTCCATGGCCGATCTGGCCGCGGCCGATTCCGTGGGAGTGACCCGGATGGTCATCGGTTCTGCCGCCGTCAGCGATCCGGACTTCGTGGCGCGTGCGGTGGAGCAATACGGGGAGCGGATCGCCGTGGGTATTGACTGTCTGGACGGCCGGGTCCGCACCGCCGGCTGGGAGACGGATTCCGGCCTGGACGGAGTGGATTTTGCCCGGCGGATGGAAAACATTGGTGTAAAGTATATTATCTATACAGATATTGCGACGGACGGAATGCTCTCCGGTCCCTCCTTCGATCAGCTGGAGCGGCTGGCCGGGGCGGTGTCCTGCTCTATTGTAGCCTCCGGCGGTGTCACGACGCTGGAGGATGTACAGCGCCTCCGGGATATGGGACTTTACGGCGCCATTGTTGGAAAAGCGTACTACGCTGGGACCATTGACCTGTCCGCTGCTCTGGAGGTGGCAGGTCCCCAGGGATGAAGATCGTCGTCATCGGATACAGCGGGGCGGGAAAATCCACCCTGGCTCGGGAACTGGGGCTCCGCTTCGTCTGTGAGGTTCTTCACCTTGACAGCATAAATTTTATCAGCGGCTGGCGGGAGAGAGACCGGAAGGAAGCTCTGGCACTGGTGAGCGCGTTCATGGCCCGGGATTCCTGGATCATTGACGGAAATTATTCCGGATTTCTTCAGGAGCAGCGGCTGGAAGAGGCCGATCAGATCCTTTTTCTGGATTTCAGCCGGTGGGACTGCCTGAGACGGGTCTGGAAACGTTATCGGACATATCGGGGCCGGACCCGGGAGGAACTGCCGGAGGGCTGTGTGGAAAAGCTGGACCGGGAGTTTCTGCGCTGGGTTCTCTGGGAGGGCCGGACGCCCCGGAAAAGGGAGGATTACCGGAGGATTCTGGAACGATATCCCGGGAAAACTGTCGTGCTCAGGAACCAGAGAGACATTGACCGCTATTTGGAGGTGCTGCCATGTTAGCCAAACGAATCATTCCCTGTCTGGATGTCAAAGACGGACGGGTTGTCAAGGGAGTTAATTTTATCCATATTCGGGATGCCGGAGACCCGGTGGAGCTTGCCAAATATTACTCTGATCAGGGGGCGGACGAGATCGTCTTTCTGGACATCACCGCCACCAGCGATGACCGCTCTACCGTGGCTGATGTGGTGGAGCGCACCGCCGCCCAGGTATTCGTTCCCCTGACGGTAGGGGGCGGGATCCGGACCCTGGAGGATTTCCAGCTTCTCCTCCGGGCGGGAGCCGACAAGATCTCGGTGAACTCCGCCGCCGTAAAGGATCCTACCCTGATCTCCAGGGCGGCAGAGCGTTTCGGTGCCCAGTGTGTCGTGCTGGCCATCGATGCCAGAAGCAGGGGAGACGGCACCTGGGAGGTAGTCACTGCCGGGGGCAGAACCCCTACAGGTCTGGACGCGGAGAAGTGGGCGAAAGAGGGCCAGCGCCTGGGTGCGGGGGAGATCCTACTTACTTCCATGGATGCCGACGGCACCAAAGCGGGTTTCGATCTGCCTCTCACAAAAGCGGTCACCGAGGCGGTGAGCATCCCGGTGATCGCCTCCGGCGGCTGCGGATCGCTGGAGCACTTTGCGGAAGTGTTTGAGGAGACGAACTGTGACGCCGCTCTGGCGGCCTCCCTGTTTCATTTTGGGGAACTGACCGTGCCTCAGGTGAAGGACTATCTCCGGGATAAGGGCATCCCGGTACGCTGAGGAGGAATCATTTTGTTTGATTTGGACCAACTTTTTCAGAAATCCGATCTGATCCCGGTCATCATCCAGCATGCGGAAACGGGCGCAGTGCTGATGCTGGGCTTTACCAACCGGAAGGCAGTAGAGCTTACCCTTCAGACCAGAACCGCCTGGTTCTGGTCCCGGAGCCGGCAAAAGCTCTGGAATAAGGGGGAGACCTCCGGCCATTTCCTGCATGTAAAGAAAATGGTCACCGACTGTGACACTGACACTCTGCTCTACTTCTGCATCCCCGACGGACCGACCTGCCATACCGGTGCGCCATCCTGTTTTTTCAATACGATTTGGGAGGAAATTGACCATGAATGACACGCTGCAGTCACTTTACAATGTGATCCTTGACCGCAGGGCCAATCCCCAGGAGGGATCCTACACCTGCTATCTCTTTGACAAAGGGCTGGATAAGATTCTGAAGAAAGTGGGGGAGGAGAGCGCTGAGACCATCATCGCCGCCAAGAACGGCGTGGAGAGCGACACGGTCGGGGAGATCTCCGATCTCATCTATCACCTGCTGGTGATGATGGCCGATCAGAATATTCCCCTGTCCGCCGTCATGGAGGAACTGGACCGGCGCAGCCAAAAAATTGGAAATCTGAAGCAGTTCCACGTTACCGACAAGGAAAGCTGATGTTTCAGATCGGTCAGATCACCGAGGGAAAGAAGCGGTATCTGGACCTGCTCCTTCTGGGGGATGAGCAGGAGTCCATGATCGACCGCTATTTGGAGCGAGGGGATCTATTTGTTTTGGAAGTGGACAGCGACCCCGCCGGTGTGTGCGTGGTCACCCGGGAGGAAGAGGGCCTCTATGAGATCAGGAATCTGGCCGTGTCGCCGTCTTTCCAGCGGAGGGGATATGGGAGAGAACTGGTCCTTTTTCTGTTCCGCCGGTATCCCGACTGCCGGACGATCCAGCTGGGGACGGGAGACAGCCCAGCCACTCTGGATTTCTATTCCGCCCTGGGTTTTTCTCCTTTCCGGTGGGAGCGGGATTTCTTCCTCCGGTATTACGACCATCCCATCTATGAAGGGGGCCGGCAGCTGAAGGACATGGTATATCTGCGGCGTGACGCACCCGTGGGAGACGCGCTCTGATGAGGCAGGGCGCGTCTCTTTTTTAAGGAGAGAGATATTCTTCGGTTGCGCACGCGCGTTAAAAATGTTAAAATAATTATATCTATGTCCGGAGGGAGGGACTGCGCGTGATCATTCTCGGGATCGACCCCGGCTTTGCCATTGTGGGTTTCGGGGTTCTCCGTACGGCCCCGGGAAGGCAGTCTCTCGTTTCCTGCGGCGCCATCACGACAAAGGCGGGGCTGTCTCTGCCCACCCGGCTGGTCCAGATTGAGGATGACATGAAGGAACTGCTGGACACTTTCCGCCCAGACGCCATGGCGGTGGAGGAACTCTTTTTCAATAACAACATCACCACGGGCATCGGCGTGGCTCAGGCCAGAGGGGTTATTTTGGCCGCGGCGGAGCGGGCTGGGGTGCCCATCTATGAGTACAGTCCCTCGGAGGTCAAGATGGCGGTGGTGGGCTACGGCAAGGCGGAAAAGCGGCAGGTCATGGAGATGACCAAGTGCCTGCTTGGCCTCAAGTCCATGCCGAAACCGGACGACGCCGCCGACGCGGTGGCCATCGCCCTGTGCCATGCCCGGTCCAACACCTCGCTCCTTCAGCCCGGAGACGCGGCCCGTCCGGGCAGCGGACGCTACGCGGTGCGGGAGAAATAGGGAGGTCCATCATGTTTTATTATCTGAACGGTATTTTGACCCAGGTGGGACCCAATCTGGCTGTCATTGACTGCGGCGGAGTGGGATACGCCTGCCGGACCACCAATGTGACCCTGTCCGCTCTGGAGCGGGGAAAGCCGGCCAAGCTTTTTACCTGTCTGAACGTTCGGGAGGACGCGGTGGAGCTCTACGGCTTTGCCACGGAGAGCGAGCGCAACTGCTTCCAGATGCTCACCGCTGTCTCAGGAGTGGGGCCCAAGGCGGCGCTGTCCATTCTCTCCTCAGCTACGCCGGACCAGCTGGCACTGGCGGTCATCACGGGAGATGAGAAAACACTCACCGCCGCCCCGGGCGTTGGCAAGAAAATTGCCCAGCGGATTATTCTGGAGCTGAAAGACAAGCTGGCCAAGGGCCAATTGGGGACAGAGCCCGGGGAGCGCTACGGCGGGACCGGTGTTACCGTGATTCCGGAAAACAAGTCCAGCGAGGCGTCCGCCGCCTTGGCCGTACTTGGCTACTCTGCCCCGGAGATCTCCGTTGCGCTGAAGGGCATTGACATGGACAGCCTTACCTTGGAGCAGATCATCAAACAGGCGCTGAAGAAAATGATGAAGTAAAAATCGGAAACGAAGAGATCGGTTTGTGCTGGAGCGCCGCAGACGGCTGATGCGGCAGCTCTTCCTGTACCTGTACAGAGGATTGGTCCAAAAGGAAGTGGTACTTTGAGCATAGATTTTTCTGATGGCGGCTTTGAAACAGAAGAGCCCCTGGTGACGACGTCCCTGACCCGGGAAGATGAGAGCGAGGGTTCTCTGCGCCCCAAAACGCTGGGGGAGTATATCGGACAGAAAAAAGCCAAAAGCAATCTGGAAGTTTTTATCCAGGCGGCGAAAATGCGGAATGAGCCCCTGGATCACGTTCTGCTCCACGGTCCTCCGGGGCTGGGCAAAACAACGCTGGCCGGCATCATTGCCAATGAGATGGGAGTCAATATCCGCATCACCTCCGGCCCGGCCATCGAAAAGCCGGGAGATCTGGCCGCTTTGCTGACCAACCTCAATGAGAATGACATTCTCTTTGTGGATGAGATCCACCGGCTCAACCGTCAGGTGGAAGAGATCCTCTATCCCGCTATGGAGGACTATGCCATTGACATCATCATCGGCAAGGGGCCCTCGGCCAACTCCATCCGGCTGGATCTGCCCCATTTTACCCTCATCGGAGCCACCACCCGGGCGGGACAGCTCTCCGCCCCCCTTCGGGACCGGTTTGGGGTCACCCTTCGGCTGGAGCTCTATACGCCGGAGGAGCTGAGTCTCATTGTCACCCGGTCGGCGGGGATTTTGGATGTGCCCATTGAGGAGGCGGGGGCCATGGAGATCGCCCGGCGCAGCCGGGGCACTCCCCGGATCGCCAACCGGATGCTCCGTCGGGTGCGGGATTTTGCCCAGGTCAGGGCAGGCGGCGTCATCACCCGCTCGGTGGCGGACGAGGCCCTCTCCGCTCTGGAGGTGGACTACCTTGGGCTGGATGCGGTGGACCGGCGGATGCTGACCAGCATCATTGAAAACTACATGGGCGGCCCGGTGGGTCTGGAGACTCTGGCCGCAACGATCAATGAAGAGGCTGTGACCCTGGAGGATGTGTATGAGCCCTATCTTATGCAGCTGGGTTTCCTCACCAGGACCCCACGGGGACGGTGCGTCACCCAGAAAGCCTATGAGCATCTGCATATCCCCTTTCAGGGCATGGAGCAGCTGACGCTGTGAACCGGAACTATGTCCGTTCGGTCTCGCTGAGGAGACCGCTGCCGGCCGACTCCTACCTGAACACCCTCCTGGCGGTGCGGGCGCTGTCGGGAGAGGAGGGACTGGCTTTTCCGGGCCCGGTGACGTTTTTGGTGGGGGAGAACGGAACGGGAAAATCTACGCTGCTGGAGGCCATCGCTGTGGCCTGCGGCTTCAACGCTGAGGGCGGCAGCCGGAACTTCCGCGTTTCCACCAGAGATACCCATTCCGAACTGGGAGAGTATCTGACGGCGGTCCGGGGAGATTATCCGAAGGACGGCTTTTTTCTCCGGGCGGAGAGCTTTTACGACGCGGCCAGCTATCTGGACAGCCTGGGCCGTGGCGCTCTGGACAGCTACGGAGGTGTCTCTCTCCACGGACAGTCCCACGGAGAGAGTTTTTTAGCCCTGGTTCAGAACCGGTTCGGAGGCTGCGGCCTCTACTTGTTGGACGAGCCGGAGGCCGCCCTGTCGCCCACCCCTCAGCTGGCGCTGATGGGGGAGATTCACCGCCTGATCGGCCGGCGCTCCCAATTCATCATTGCTACCCATTCGCCCATTCTGATGGCCTTTCCCGGGGCCTGCATCTATGAGTTGTCCGGGGAGGGGATCCAAAAAGTGGATTACCGGGAGACCGAGCATTATTGTCTGACAAAAACGTTTCTGAACGATCCGGAACGAATGCTCCGGAACCTGTTTTCAAAGGAATAGAACAAAACGAAAGGATATCATCGTTATGGGAAAACTCTTTGGGACTGACGGCATTCGCGGTGTTGTCAATGAGAATCTGAATGCGGAGCTGGCTTTCGAGGTGGGGTGTGCCGCCGCCCAGGTGCTGGCTCAGGACAGCGGCAAGAAAAAGCCTCTGTTCACCATCGGGAAGGATACCCGGATTTCCTCTGACCTGCTGGAGGGGGCGCTCATCGCCGGTCTGTGCTCCGCCGGAGCCGATGTGCTCCACCTGGGCGTCATCCCCACTCCCGCGGTGGCTTACCTCACCATCGCCAACAAGGCGGACGCCGGCATCGTCATCTCGGCTTCCCACAATCCCTTTGAGCACAATGGAATCAAGATCTTCAACAACCAGGGCTTCAAGCTCTCTGACGCGCTGGAGAATGAGATTGAAGATATTGTTCTCTTCAATAAAAAATCCCCGCTCTGTACGGGGGCGGATATCGGACAGGTGACCTACGTGGATGAGCAGGAGTCGGAGGACTATATCGATCACCTGGTCGGTACGGTGGACACCGATCTGGCCGGGATGCGGATTCTGGTGGACTGCGCCAACGGCGCGGCTTCTGCCACCGCCGGCCGACTCTTCGATCGGTTCCCCAAGCTGCACACTGATATCATCAACGCCGATCCCAATGGGATCAACATCAATGATCAGTGCGGTTCTACCCACATCGAACATCTGGCCGCCATGGTGAAAGCGGGCCGCTATGACATGGGCATCGCCTTTGACGGGGATGCTGACCGCTGCCTTGCGGTGGATGATCAGGGCGAGCTGCTGGACGGTGACCAGGTGCTGGCCATCTGCGGGTCGGATCTGATGAGCAGAGGGGAGCTGGCGGGGAACACCATCGTGGCCACCGTCATGAGCAACCTGGGCCTGCGGCTCTATGCCAGGGAGCATGGACTCAGCCTGGGCATCACCGATGTAGGCGACCGAAATGTGCTGGAAGAGATGGAGCGGGGCGGCTTTGTGCTGGGCGGAGAGCAGTCGGGCCATACCATTTTCCGCCGTTATGCCACGACCGGCGACGGAGAGCTGACCGCGCTTCAGCTTCTGTCCGTGGTCCACAGGTCCGGGAAGAAGGCCTCTGAACTGGCGGAGGTCTGCCCCCGCTATCCCCAGGTGCTGGTCAATGTGCCCGTGGAGAGCAAGGAGAAAAAGGCTGCCGTGATGTCTGACACCGGCCTCCGGGAAGCGGTGGCTCAGACGGAGCGGGAGTTGGGAGAAACCGGGCGTGTTTTGGTGCGTCCCTCTGGTACCGAAGCTCTGATTCGTGTCATGGTGGAGGCCAAAGAGGAGAATGTCGCGGCTGCTCAGGCGGGAAAATTGGCAAATATCATAAAAAACCTCTAAAAAATTAGACGGATTAGAAATAAAATGCATAAAACCTTCTTGACAAAATATAGGTTCTTTGCGTATAATAACGAAGGAGATTTGTGATGGAGCCTTTTTCCATCCTCCAGGAACAATCGGATGAGTCGCTGTGTGCCCTTGCGGCATCAGGTGACCGTGTTGCGGAGGAGTGTCTCGTTACACGGTATAATCGCTTGGTGCGCGCGTGTGCCAGACCCTATTTTTTGGCTGGGGGAGACAGCGAGGATTTGATCCAGGAGGGAATGATCGGACTGCTCTCCGCAATCCGGGGATTTGAATCCGGAATGGAGACCAGTTTCCGCACCTATGCAGAGGTCTGTATCCGAAACAGGCTCCGTTCCGCCATGAAAGCTGCGGCACGAGACAAACACATTCCACTTAATACTTCTGTCTCCCTCGGAAACCCTCTGTTTGACGGGAACCCCGAATCCTATGCCTATGGCACCAATCACCAGCGCGCGGGCGAAAACCCTGAGGATCTGGTCATTGGCTGGGAAGAGCGTCAGCGCCGGATGAGAATCTTGCAGGATAAGCTCTCCGGCTTTGAGCGGCAGGTCCTGGATCTGTACCTGGATGGCTTTTCCTATGCTAAGATCGCCCAACGGGTTGGAAAGTCCACAAAATCGGTGGACAACGCCGTCCAGCGTGTGCGGCGCAAGGTCGCGCCATTCTTTTCTTCCGGCGATTTCAGCGTGAGCTGAGCGCAATATCACACTGACCCAGCACAAATCGGAATGTATCCGGGCCTGGGCAAATGAGTCAAAGAGAGGGTATAATCATGTACGAAGACAAGACACTTGTGTGCAAGGAATGCGGTCGGGAGTTCGTGTTCTCTGCCGGCGAGCAGGAATTCTATGCTGAGCGGGGCTTCCAGAATGAGCCTCAGCGCTGCAAGGCCTGCCGTGACGCTCGCAAGGCCGCTGCCCGTGGCCCCCGTGAGTATTTTACCGCTGTCTGTGCCCGTTGCGGCGGTGAGGCCAAGGTGCCTTTTGAGCCCAAGTCCGACCGTCCCGTGTATTGCAGCGAGTGCTTCGCCAAGATCCGCGGCGAGCAGTAAATTCCACCAATCAAAGGGGAGACGCGAAAGCGCCTCCCCTTTTTTGCACAGAGATTGTCCTGCCGAAATGCAAAAAACGGAATCAGTTTTTTGATTTTTCCTTGTTGGAATCACTGAAATTAAGTCCTGAGAAGGGAAATTCATTGCAATCGCAGGAAAAAGCCGATATAGTAAAGATAAAGAACCGATAAAACCTGCGGGAGGGAAGGAACATGACCGGGTGTCAATTCTGGTGCGGCAGTGTGGCTGTCACCGGTGTACCTTTTCGTCTCCTGGGGGATCAGTCTGCCCATTAGACCTAAGCGGACACAGCATTCCAATGCTGTGCCCGCTTTCTTTTTGTAGGGATTCGAAATAAGGAGGAAACAGTATGAAAAAAGTCGCCATCATCATGGGGAGCGACAGCGACTGGCCGGTTGTCAAAGCTGCTGCGGTCCAGCTCAAGGCCTGGGAGGTTCCCTTTGAGGCCCACATCCTGAGCGCCCACCGTACCCCGGAGGAAGCGGCTCGGTTTGCCTGCTCTGCCCGGGAAAAAGGCTTCGGAGTCATTATTGCCGCCGCCGGAATGGCGGCACATCTGGCGGGGGTTCTGGCCGGGAACACCACGTTGCCTGTTATCGGCATTCCCATGAAGGGGGGAGCTGTCGACGGGCTGGATGCCCTTCTGGCCACGGTGCAGATGCCCTCCGGCGTGCCTGTGGCCACAGTGGCTCTCAATGGGGCCAAAAACGCCGCGGTGCTGGCCGCCCAGATCCTGGCGCTTTCTGACGAGGGGCTGGCGCAACGGCTGGCGGCGGAGAAGGCGGAAATGAAAAACCAGATCGCGAAAAAGGATGCCGCCCTTCAGGCGGAGCTGGCGGCACTTTAAGATATCAGTTTTTTCATCCAGGGGAAATCATTTTTCTGAATTATTTTGAAAAGGGAGATCGAGGAACATGGAAAAGATGGAACAGCTTTACGAGGGAAAAGCCAAGAAGGTTTTTGCCACAGACGATCCCAACCTGGTCATTGTAGACTACAAGGATGACGCCACTGCCGGCAACGGGGCCAAGAAGGGCACCATCCGGGGGAAGGGTGTTGTCAACAACAAGGTCACAAACAGCCTGATGCAGCTGCTGGAGAGCAAGGGAGTTCCCACTCACTTTGTCAAGCAGCTCTCCGACCGGGAGACTGTGGTGAAA
>JAQXNP010000189.1 GCA_029098065.1 Clostridiales bacterium
CAGCGCCCGGAGAAGTGGTTCCGGCAGGCCGGCGGCAGGTTCCGTTCCGATGATAGAATCCACTGCGAACCGGATAATCTGCGGCGTCAGCGAAGTAAAGATGGTATTGAGCATGGAACAGAAGAAGGACAGAAGGAAGAGGGGCGCCACCCCTCTGAGAAAGCGCCAGATGATTCGAAATTTGCTTTGCCGCAAGCGGAGTTCCTCCCTTCCCAAGTGGTCGATCGGGCGGAAAAATCCCCCGAGGGTTCTGCGGGATACGAAACGAGGGGATTTTCCTTAACAATAGAAAAAGACCGGGGGATACATCATACCGCCCCGGTCTCTGCTTTCCAATCTGACGCTCAGTCGTTATCCCAGTTGTGCCAGACGTTCTGGACGTCATCGTTTTCCTCGAGAAGTTCAATGAGCTTTTCCATGTTCTTGATGTCTTCCTCAGACTCCAGCTTCACATAGTTCTGAGGAACCATCTCCACAGCGGCGTTGACAAAGGAGTAACCCTTGGCTTCCAGAGCCTCCAGCACCGTACCGAAAGCGTCGGGAGAGGTCATGATCTCAAAGCAGTCGCCATCGGCAGTCATATCATCGGCACCGGCATCCAGTGCGTCCATCATCATGGTGTCCTCGTCCAGATCCTCTTTCTCGATGATAATAACGCCCTTCTTGTCAAAGGACCAGGACACGCAGCCGGTGGCGCCCATTCCCTTTCCGTATTTGTCCATGAGATGGCGCACTTCAGGTGCGGTACGCTGGCGGTTGTCCGTCAGAGCATCCACGATAATGGCTACACCGGAGGGGCCGTAACCTTCATAAGTAACGTTCTCGAAGTTATCACCGCTGGCAGCGCCCAGAGCCCGCTCAATGGTACGCTTGATGTTGTCGTTGGGCATATTCACCGCCCGGGCTTTGGCGATGACAGTAGCCAGGCGGGAGTTGTTATTGGGGTCGCCGCTGCCGCCGGTCTTGACCGCCACGATCATCTCACGGGCAATCTTGGTAAAAGCCTGGGAACGCTTAGCGTCCATAGCTCCTTTGGTTTTTTGGATATTATGCCATTTGGAGTGTCCCGACATATAATTCTGTCCCTTCCTGAAAAGTTGCGGAACTATTTTACCATACCGAAATGGCTTTTGCAACCATTAAAGACAGGAAAATACCTCTTTGTGCCGTTTTGAGCGAAGAACTTCCAACTGGGGAAAGCCATTCTTCAACCAATCGGCCAGCACCGGGCAGACGACATTCTCGGTGGAGAAGTGACCGGCGTCGATGAGGTTGATCCCCATGGAACGGGCATCCAGAAAGACGTTATATTTCACATCAGCGGTGACAAAGGTGTCACAGCCCAGTCGGGCTGCATCCTCCAGCAAGTCGCCGCAGGCGCCGCCCCCCACCGCTACCCGGAAGACCGGGCGGCCTGCGTCCTCCAGGCGAAGCCCACGGGCATCCAGCCGGTCCCGGACAAACGCGGCGAAGGTTTTGGCATCCATCGGAGCGCTGAAAGGCAGGTTCCCCACCCGTCCGATCCCGTAGGGGCGGCCCTGGGGGTCCACCCCGTCCTGGTGGAGCTGTTCGATGCCGGTGAGCCCCAGGCACTGAGCCAGAGCGTCGTTGACCCCACCGGAGACGGCGTCAAGATTGGTGTGGGCACAGATGGCGGCGATGCGGTTCTCCGCAAGAGCCAGGACGCAACGGCCCACCGGATCTGCGTCGGTGACGCTTCTGGCCGGATGGAAGATAATGGGGTGATGGGCCACGATAAGCTGGCAGCCCAACTCGTTCGCTTCCCCGATCACCTCCTCGGTGATATCCAGGGAGACCAGAAGGCGGGAGACCTCCGCCTCTCCCCTGCCCACCAGAAATCCGGCATTGTCAAAAGACATCTGGATATGAAACGGAGCCAGCGTGTCCAGATAGCGGTAGATCTCATTTACAGATGCCATTGTTCCCACTCCTCTTTCAGCGCCGCCACCTCGTGAGCGGCCAGTTGATACCGGCTCAGCCTGCTGTGATCTTCCGGCCGCTCAGACCGGGCCAGGCCGTCGACCGCCCGGCGGAGCTTCCGGAGTTCCTGGTCCAGATACCGTCCCCGCAGGGGGCTGTTCATCTCCCTGTCCTGACGGCCCACCCAAATCTCTCCTTCGGTAAGCGGCGGGGCCTCCCCGGGCTCGGCCTGAAGAATCACATACAAAGTCTCTCCCTCCGGAACCAGTACCTCTTTTTGAATGATAAAGCCATGGCCAGAGAGATAACGGCGCAGTCCGTCCTGCCCGGACATGGGCTGGAGAATATAGCGGTGGCTGGGATCGGCGGACCAGGGCACCGCATTCAGAATGTCTGCAATGGTCTCCCCTCCCATACCGGTCACAGTAATCGTCTCAGCTTCCTCCGGGGCGATTCCGGATAATCCATCACACAGCCGAAAGGAGATTCTGCCGCTGACGCCCCACTGTTCTGCCAAGGCCTGAGCCCGGCTCAGGGGACCGGGCCGCAAATCGGATGCCACAGCCCGTTCCACCAAACCGTGCTGGATCAGCCACACGGGCAGCCGCCCATGGTCGGTGCCCACATCAGCCAGGGCAGTCCCCGGCGGAACCAGGCCAGCCACCGCTTGCAGCCGGGGAGAAAGAGAAAAGGGCCGTTTCACAAACGCTGCCTCCTTTCAGGATTCAAAGCAGAAAAAAGAGAGCGGCGGTGCCGCTCTCCTTCTTCGTGTTTACCTTATTTCGCGGCGGGAACCAGCTTGTTGATCTCGTTAAGCAGAGACTCCACATCCACGCCGTGAACCATGCAGGCCTGCTCCACTGTCTCGCCCCGGGAAGAGGGGCAACCCAGGCAGTGCATCCCGATGGACAGGAACACAGGGGCAGTCTGAGGAGCGATGTCGAGGATGTCGCCAATAATGGTATCTTTGGTGATCTGAGCCATGTGAGTATACCTCCGAGTATAGTAAAGTTGTTAGATCCTGTGATAGTATACCTCAACTGTAGACTTTTTTCAACAGGAAAACGAATAAAGTTTACAGCCTTACCTCCGTGAACGAAAAAAGTGCTCTTCCTGGACAAATCCGCCCATTCAAGATCTTGGATGGGCCTTGTTGTAAACGTCCTTGAGTTTCTGGTTGATGACCAGGGTATAAATCTGAGTGGATGAGATATCCGCGTGACCCAGCATCTCCTGAATAGAGCGGAGATCAGCCCCGTTTTCCAAAAGGTGAGCGGCAAAGGAGTGGCGCAGAGTGTGGGGCGTAATATCCTTCTGAATCCCGGCCAGTTCCTGATAGTGTTTGATGATTTTCCAGAAACCCTGCCGGGACATGCGGGAGCCGTTCATATTGACAAACAGGGCTCGCTCGTCAGGGCGCTCAATAATCTGGGGACGGACATGCTCAATATAATCAGCCAGAGCCCTTACCGCCGTGGGATACAGGGGAATCACACGCTCCCGCTTCTGGTTTACACAGCGGAGGAATCCGGCACTCAGATTGAGGTTCTCCACATTCAGATTGATCAGTTCGCTG
>JAQXNP010000190.1 GCA_029098065.1 Clostridiales bacterium
TGAAGCCGGTCTCTGTGGGGATTTCTTTTCCGGCACAGGCGGCGGCCACCGGTTCGGTGACTCTGGGATCGGCATCGGAAGCCAGAAACACCTGTTTCGCGGTCCCGGCTTCCACAGCCCGCTTAACCTGCTTGGCGCCCACGACTCTGGGACCCGCTGAAAGTTTCGTGAGCAATCCAATCGGCCTCCTGTTCTGAAATGGGCGCAATCTCCCCCTCAGAGGGATACCCACGCAAGTTGAGATTATAGCATAGACCCCTTGGCAAGTCAAGGCTTTTTGTGCTTAAAAAAGTCATTTTCCGGTAAAGATTCGTCCCATTCCGTCTGCTCAATCCTGCTTTTGCAAATAGAGGGGAAGCGGCCTCGCCGCTCCCCCTTCTATTTTGTCAGGACCTGATTGCTTATTTTTTATGTGGGGGCCCGGAATCACATCATCCATGCCCCGCAGCAGGAAGGATTCTGGAATGATTCTCCTTATTCCTCTCCTTGAAGCGCATCGTAGCCCTCTTCACCGGTGCGGACCTTGACCACATTCTCCACATCGTAAACAAAGATCTTGCCGTCGCCGATGTGGCCGGAATAGAGGATGCTCTTGGCCGCCGCGATGACCCGTTCCACAGGCACCTTGGACACCACGATCTCCACCTGAATCTTGGGCAGCAGGTTGATGGACATTTCCACGCCGCGGTAATACTCGGTCTTTCCCTTCTGAACGCCGCAGCCCAGAACCTGGGTGACCGTCATACCGGTGACGCCGATGTCATTCATGGCGGTCTTCAGCGCCTCAAACTTGGACTGGTTGCAGATGATGGTCACATTGGTAAGCTTGGCATTGGGATAGGAGCTTCCCTCGGGCTTGGGAGCCTTCATGGGAACTGTTCCCTCCGGAGCGGAAGCCGGAGCGGCGGCGGAAGTGATCATGCCGGGGACGCCGGCCACGCTGGTGGCGGGCATGAAGTCGGCGTAAGCAGAGGGCAGGCCGTGCTCGGTGGGATCCAGGCCCTCGATCTCCTCTTCAGGAGTTACCCGCAGGCCCACAGTGGCTTTGATGACCGAGAAGATGATGGTCATGGTCACCAGCACCCAGACGATGACCGAACCCACGCCCAGGCACTGGGTCAGGAAGAAGGAAGCGCCGTGGCCATAGAACAGGCCCTCGCTGGTGGACAGCAGTCCGGTGAGCAGGGTGCCCATGGCGCCGCAGACGCCGTGGACGGAGATGGCGCCTACCGGGTCATCGATCTTGGCAACTTTGTCGAAGAATTCCACAGACAGGGGAAGCACGATGCCGGCGCAGATACCGATGATGGCGGCGCCGCCGATGGAGACCGCGTCGCAGCCGGCGGTGATGGCGACCAGACCGGCCAGAGAGGCGTTGAACGCCATGGAAACGTCGGGCTTCTTGAAGCGGATCCAAGTAAAGATCATGGTGGTAACCGTGGCCACGGCGGCGGCCATGTTGGTGGTGCAGAAGATGGAACCGGCGGCCACCAGGGTTTCATCACCGGTCATGGAAACGGTGGAGCAGCCGTTGAAGCCGAACCAGCAGAACCACAGGATAAACACGCCCAGAGCGGCAATGGAGAGGTTGTGGCCCAAGATGGCCCGGGGATTGCCTTTCTCGTCATACTTTCCGATCCGGGGGCCCAGCATTTTAGCGCCCACCAGGGCGGCCACGCCGCCTACCATATGAACCGCGGTGGAACCGGCGAAATCGTGGAACCCCAGCTGGGAGAGCCAGCCGCCGCCCCAGATCCAGTGGCCGGAGACGGGGTAGACCACCAGAGATATCATCAGGGAGTAAATGCAGTAGGACAGGAACTTGGTGCGCTCTGCCATTGCACCGGAGACGATCGTAGCGGCGGTGGCGCAGAAAACAGTCTGGAAAATGAAGAACGCAAACAGAGGCACGCCGTCAGGCAGGATAGCGGAATAATCACCGCGGACAAAGGGATCAAGGCCGCCGATAATGGCGCCGCTGCCGGCAAACATGATGCCGAAGCCCACCAGCCAATAGGCGGGAGTGCCAATGCAAAAATCCATCAGATTCTTCATCAGGATATTGCCGGTATTTTTGGACCGGGTAAATCCTGCCTCGCACATGGCAAAGCCCGCCTGCATAAAGAACACCAGTGCGGCTCCCAGCAGGACCCATATTGTGTTGACTGCCGAATACATAATGATTCCTCCCCAAAAAAAACAAATCAGGCGCGCAGTTCCGCCTCTCCTGCGGAATGCACGCCTTCGTACAATTTCAAAGAAAAGAGGCCAAGGACGTCTGTCCTCGACCTCTTTGTCTTTGTTGGGCACATTTTAGCGAAAAGTCTCTCCCCTGTCAAGAGGCGATGATGATTTTTGGACGCTCGCACCAATTTTGGATTTACATGCCGAAAAGTTTAGACAATATTTCTTATAACCGGACCGCCACAGGAACCGTCAGCGTCACTTCGTCAGGGGAAACCCGGCACTGATAGGCCAGCACTTTCACACCAGCCTCCGCCGCCTGGCGGAGCGCGTCCCCAAAGGCCGGGTGGGTGCGGTCGTTGGGTGAGAATCCGTTCACATCCGCCATCTGGATCACAAAAAACACCGCAGTATCATATCCCGCCCCTTTGGCCGCAGTCAACTCACGCAGATGTTTTACTCCCCGCTCTGTGGGAGCGTCCGGAAAATAGGTCCAGCCATCCTTTTCCAACGTGCAGCCCTTCACCTCTACGAACCCCTTCCGTTCTCCCGCTTCCCAGTAAAAATCAAAACGGGACCCGCCGAAAACGGTCTCCGGGCGCAAAAGGGTCAGATCCGCCCGGAAATGGCCGGCCTCTGCCCACTCCCGAAATAGTTGATTAGGGGCCTGAGTGTCCATGTTGACCAGCCGTCCGCCCTTTTCTGCCGTCACCAGATCAAACGTCGTTTTACGGTCCGGATTGCCAGCGCGCTCCAAGTAGACCGTGCAGCCGGGCACCAGCAGTTCCCGGCAGCGGCCGGTATTCTTTACATGGACCACGGTTTCCTCTCCGTCCAGCAGCACCCGCGCGATGAACCGGTTGGGGCGGGACAAAAACACAGCCTTGTGGATATCATGATAGCGCACGGTTGATCTTTCCTCCGCTGAATATAACAAAAACGGACAGGCTAGAAACCTGTCCGCTTTGTGTTGGCATCACCTATTTTTCCGACCCGTTGCCAGGTAAGTATCTTCGGCGCAGGTGAGCTTAACTTCTGTGTTCGGGATGGGAACAGGTGGACCCTCACCGCAATCGACACCAACTTTTACTTTCCTTTGA
>JAQXNP010000191.1 GCA_029098065.1 Clostridiales bacterium
AAGATCTTCCGCCCTCAGGGGGCGGTATGGGAGACCGGTTTCTGTTCGCCGGCGCCGCCCGTGTCGGGGGCCCCCCCGCAAACCAAAAAAAACCCCCCCCCGGGGGCCCCCCCCCGGGGGCCCGCGCCGGTCCTGTATCTGCCGCAAAAGATCTTCCGCCCTCAGGGGGCGGTATGGGAGACCGGTTTCTGTTCGCCGGCGCCGCCGTTTTTCCAGATCCGCTCCGGATCGTAGACAATGTTCCCCACTCCGCCGTCCAGCCGGCGGAAGTGCCGGTCGGTGCGCTTGGCGATCCGGGGTTCCTCCCCCAGCAAGGCAATGGGCTGGGCGTCGGAGACCCCGTGCATCAGCCCGTCGCACAGCTCCAGCACATCGTCCAGCACCCGCTTGGCCACCGTCCGGGGGCCGTGGGAGAGATACACCGTGTCATAGCGGTCCTCCTGGGTTTTGAACCGCAGCAGGCTCTCCCGGTACTCCTCCACCGTGGAGGAGTCCTCCAGCCACAGATAGACCGAGGGGCTGCATCCGTCCCCGAAAAAGACGCTCCGCTCCTCCCGGGCCAGAATACAAGTCATCCCCTGGGTGTGGCCGGGGAGGGCCAGGGCCTCCAGGGTGATCCCGCCCAGGTCAAATACCTGCCCATCCTCCAGCGGAAGGTACCCGCCGGTCCGGGTGGGGCTGAAATCCCCCTCGGAGAGCGACCGGAAGGTCTCCGGTGGGAGGAATTCCCCGGCGTACTCGTGTTTGAGTTCCGGGGTGTCGTGCTTTCGGGCCAGGGCCCAATCCTTTTCGTTGAGGTACACCTCACCGAAAAACACCGCCCCGCCGATGTGGTCCACATGGCCGTGGGTCAGGATGACAAAGACCGGTTTGTCCGTCAGAGTCCTGACAAAGTCCCCCAGGTTGCCCAGGCCGTCCCCGGCGTCGATGAGGGCGGCCTTCTCTTCCCCCTCCACCAGATAGCAGTAGGCCTGGGGTACATTGATGATCTGGGTGATGTGAGGACTCACCCGCTCCGCGCAAAAAAATTCCATTCTGTCCTCGTCCTTTTGTCTGTCTGACAGAAGAGCCCCGCCGTTCCGGCGGGGTCTGCCGCAATTCAGTCCTTCCGGGGCAGCTTGTGCCGGGTCCCGTCGGGCTCCACGATGGTGGTGTGGTCCAGCTGTCCCTGGAGGCTGGCCTTCACCGCGTCCACATAGGCCCGGCGGAGGGCGGCCTGCTCGGCCTTTTCCGCCTCGGTGAGCCCCTCCGGGGTCCTGGATTTTCGGGCCAGCTCATTGATGCGGGCCACCTGTTCGTCTGTAATCATAGATATCGCTCCAATGTCAGAATCGTGCGGCCTTTTTTGCTGACGCCGCCCAGCTCCGTCACCACGCACTTGCCCAGGCCCCGGCAGGTGATGACGTCCCCCTGGCCCACCTCCCGGTCCGGCTTGACGCAGGGGCGGTGGTTCAGCTCCGCCTTCCCGGCGGTGATGAGCCCGGCGGCCCTGCTCCGGCCGATGGAAAACCCGGCGGCCATCACCGCGTCCAGCCGAGGGGAGGACACCGTGTCATGGACGGTCCGGACCTGGCGGACGGGAGCCTCCACGGCGGAGAGGGGGATCTCCTCCGCCGTCAGCCTCGCCCGGCCCGCGCCGGTGAGGTTCTGAAGCAGGTAGGGACACAGCTCCCGGAACACCAGCAGGTCGCAGGAGCCGGGCCGCACCAGAATATCCCCCACCTTCTCCCGGTCCACCCCCTGGCCCAGGATGGCCCCCAGGAAGTCCCGGTGGGTCAGCTCCTCCCCCGACTGCCAGCGGCAGCGCAGGGCGGTAAAGGGGGGCTCCCAGTCCTCCGCCTCCTGCCAGTCGGGGAGGAAGGCGCACACCTTCCGTTCCGCGTCGGCCCAGCCCCCGTCAAACAGGTGCCGGGGATGGCCGGCAGCCGTCAGAAAACGGCCCAGGGCCTCCTGCTGTGCCGCGGAGAGAAAGGGGGTGCAGGCGGGGACGCCCCGGCGGGCGGCCTCCAGCTTGTCCGCCGCCCGGGCCAGGAAGATGCGCTCCTCGGCGCTCTGGGCCACCTTGTTGAGCAGTTCGGTCTTGTTCACTTCCGCTCCACCGTGATCTCTCCGTGAGCCTCTTCATAAGCCTTCAAATATTTCTTCAGCGAATACTCGATCTGCTTGTTGAGAGAGCGGCTGTTATCTTTGGCCAATATGCGCAGCTTGTCCATAACCTCTTTTTCAATCCGGATGGAAAAGGGGGCTTCTTGGATTCCCATACAGGACACCTCCAAAATACTATCTAAATGATATCATTTTGATATCATTGTTTCAACGAATCTAAATAACTCTATTTGATGTTGACAATTTAGATTCTATTTGATATCATTCAGATGCGGGAGGCGATCACGATGAAAAAACCGGCAGTCCATGTTGGGTTCCTGATCCCCGTGGAGCATCTGGAGAAGCTCAAGGGCATCGCCGCCAGGGAGCACCGCAGCGTCAGCCATCTCCTCCGGTACCTGGTCTGGCAGGAAATCTGCCGGGATGAGGCGGGCCGGGAGCGGGAGGGGTGCTGGCCCTATGTGTTCCTGCCATGAAAAAGCCCCCTGCGGCCTTGCGGCCGCAGGGGGCTTTTTTTGTCTTATCTTCCGGCAGAGTTCCGCCCCACGGGGGAGCTCCCGCGGACGCCGGTCAAGCTTTAGAGCAGGCCCTCCGCCTTCAGCACGGCGGCGCACCGGGGACACAGGCCGTCTTCTCCCACCTGGGGATCGTACTTCCAGCACCGCTGGCACTTTCCGCCCTGGGCATTCTCCACCTGGACGGTGAGACCGGGGACGGCCTCGCCGTGGTAGCCCTCGCCGGAGCCCAGCACCGCGTCCACGTGGGAGACAATGCAGATATCCGCCAGATCGGCGGTGTCGAAGCCGCCCAGCGGGCCCTTCCACAGCGCCTGGGCCTCCTCGCCGTCGAAGTAGAGGGTCACGCTGGCCTCCAGGCTCTTGCCGATGCGC
This sequence comes from Clostridiales bacterium, assembly GCA_029098065.1. GTDB lineage: Bacteria > Bacillota > Clostridia > Oscillospirales > Oscillospiraceae > Vermiculatibacterium. The sequence continues at coordinate 2,997 of JAQXNP010000191.1, forward strand.
TTCTCCGCCCGGGCCAGCTCCAGGGCCTTGTTCACATCGGTGCGCAGGGCCATGGCCGCCGCCCATTTGGCCTGATCGGCCTCGCTGAGGGACTGGGCCGTATCGCAGTCGGGCATGTCGTTGAGGATGGGGCTCTCGGGATCGGCGTCCTTGGCGTGGGGCATGGCCTGCCAGATCTCGTCGCTGGTGAAGGCCAGGATGGGGGCCACCAGCCGGGTCAGGCCGTCCAGAATGGTGTAGAGGGCGGACTGGGCGGACTTGCGGCCGTGCGCATCCCCGCAGTAGAGCCGGTCTTTGATGATATCGAAGTAGAAGTTGGACAGGTCCACCACGCAGAAGTTGTAGAGGGTGCGGTAGACCCCGTGGAACTCGTAGACGTTGTAGAACTCCCGGCAGGTCCTGGCCACCTCGCCCAGGCGGGACACCGCCCACTGATCCAGGCCGGTCATGTCGGCGAAGGCCACCTTGTCGGCGTCGGGGTCAAAGCCCTCCAGATTGCCCAGCATATACCGGGCGGTGTTGCGGATCTTCAGATAGGCGTCGGAGAGCTGCTTCATGATCTCCTTGGAGATGCGCATATCCTGGGTGTAGTCGGCGGAGGACACCCACAGCCGCAGGATATCGGCGCCGTACTGGTTGGTCACATCATCGGGGGAGACGGCGTTGCCCAGAGACTTGTGCATGGCCTTGCCCTCGCCGTCCACGGTCCAGCCGTGGGTGACGATCTGCTTGTAGGGGGCCACCCCGTTGGTGGCGATGGAGGTCAGCATGGAGGACTGGAACCAGCCCCGGTACTGGTCGCCGCCCTCCAGGTAGAGGTCGGCGGGGTAGCGCAGCTCGGGGCGGGCCTCCACCACGGCGGCCCAGGTGGAGCCGGAGTCGAACCACACATCCATGATGTCGGTCTCCTTGGAGAAGTGGGCCTTGCCGCACTTGGGGCAGACAAAGCCCTCGGGCAGCAGCTCCTCAGGGGTGCTGTCAAACCAGACGTTGGAGCCGTGCTTCCGGAAGAGGTCCGCCACCCGGGCGATGGTCTCGGGAGTGACGATATCGGCGCCGCAGTCGTCGCAGTAGAAGATGGGGATGGGCACGCCCCACACCCGCTGACGGGAGATGCACCAGTCATTGCGCTCGGAGATCATGGACACCATGCGGTCCTTGCCCCAGTCGGGCTTCCACCAGATATCGTCGCAGCTCTTCACGGCGGCGTCCTTGATGGCGTCCACCGAGCAGAACCACTGCTCGGTGGCCCGGTAGATGATGGGATTCTTGCACCGCCAGCAGTGGGGGTAGGAGTGGGTGATCTTCTCCTTGGCCAGCAGCGCGCCGCACTCCTCCAGATCCACCACCACCTGGTCATTGGCGGCGGCATAGAACTGGCCGTTGTACTTCTCGTCGGTCATCACGCCTTTGGCGTTGACGGGGACCGGGGTGCCGATGTGGGTCAGGCCGGCATCGTCATACTGCTTACAGATGTTGAAGTCGTCCGCGCCGAAGCCGGGGGCGGTGTGGACGCAGCCGGTGCCGGCGTCCAGGGTGACGTGCTCGCCGCACAGCAGCACGGAGTCCCGGTCGAAGAAGGGGTGCTTGGCGGCCATCAGCTCAAAGGTGTCGCCCTTGAGGGTGGCCAGCACCTTGCAGGCGGAGTAGTCGATGCCGGCGGCCTTGCACACGCCCTCGGCCAGGTCCTTGGCCAGAATATAGATCTCGCCGTTGGGGACCTGGAGCAGCACATAGTCAAAGCTAGCGTTGACGCAGATGGCCATGTTGCCGGGGATGGTCCAGGGGGTGGTGGTCCAGATCACGAAGAACATCCTGGACACGTCGCCGTACTGGCCCAGCTTGCCCTTGTCGTCCCGCACGGGGAACTTGACGAAGATGGTGGTACAGGGGTCGTCGGCGTACTCGATCTCGGCCTCGGCCAGGGCGGTCTGGTCGTGGGGGCACCAGTACACCGGCTTCATGCCCTTGTAGATGAAGCCCTTCTCGGCCATCTTGCCGAAGATCTCCACCTGCTTGGCCTCAAAGGCGGGCTTCAGGGTCAGGTAGGGGTTCTCCCACTCGCCCAGCACGCCCAGGCGCTTGAACTGGCTGCGCTGCTAGTCCACGAAGTCCAGGGCGTACTCCTTGCACTTCTCCCGGAACTCGGAGGTGGTCAGCTCGTCCCGCTTGATCTTCTTGTTCTTCAGGATGGCGGACTCGATGGGCAGGCCGTGGGTGTCCCAGCCGGGCACATAGGGGGCGCAGTAGCCGGAC
>JAQXNP010000192.1 GCA_029098065.1 Clostridiales bacterium
CTGCTCCAGTACATCACCTCCACCATCAATCCGGTGGAGCTGGCGGCCATCCTGGCCCGGAAAAGGGCGGTGGAGGAGACCGGTCTCCTCCCGGAACAGATCGGCGTCTTTGCCATCGTACCCTGTTCCGCCCAGGTCACCGCCGCCCACACCCCGGACGATCTCCAGCAACCGGTGCTGGACGGTGCCCTCTCCATCCGGGATATCTATCTGCGTCTCCTCTCCCCCATGCGGCTGATCGATACCCCCCGCCCCCTGTCCACCGCGGGCAAGGCCGGCGTCCGGTGGGCCTTCTGCGGCGGAGAGGCCTCCGCCCGGGGCGTGGAGGGCCGGTTCATGGCGGTGGACGGCATGGACAATGTCATCCGAGTGCTGGAAGCTATCGAGGACAACCGGGTCCCCGATGTGGACTTCGTGGAACTGTGCGCCTGCACTCAGGGCTGCGTCGGGGGCTGCCTCACGGTGGAAGATCCCTTTGTCGCCACTATGCGGATCCGTCACCTGATCCGGGATCTGCCCGACACCCGCAGCGACTTTGACGCCGAAGTAGGCGATGCCAAGCTCATCCAGGCGGACAAGGAGCTGGAATTTGCCCCGGTCTATCTTCTGGATGAGGACCGGACCGCGGCCATGGAGAAGATGGCCGCCATCCACCAGCTGGAGAGCCGCCTGCCCGGTCTGCGCTGCGGCTCCTGCGGCGCCCCCTCCTGCCACGCCTTTGCCGAAGATGTGGTCCTGGGCCGGGCAGACCGCTCCGACTGCATCTTCCAGGTCCGGGCCCGGATGCGCACCATGGCCGGCGCCGAGGATCCCGACGATTATCTCCCCGCCCCCTTCCGCAAGCGGAAGTCCCAGGCCGAAAAATAAATTCCGCATACCCCGCCGTCTTTCCGCGGGGAATGTTTCTATCCGTTTTCTCGTCTGTTCCAAAACAAAAAACGCCGTGGACAATCCTGTCCACGGCGTTTTTATGTCTGAAATCAGTCGGTCACGTAGGGCAGCAGAGCCACCTGACGGGCACGCTTCACGGCCTCGGTCAGCTGACGCTGATGCATGGCACAGGTGCCGGTGGTCCGGCGGGGCAGAATCTTGCTCCGGTCGGACAGGAACCGCCGCAGCTTGGCGGAATCCTTATAGTCAATGTGCTCCACCTTGTCCACACAGAAGGTGCAGACCTTGCGGCGCTTGCGGCCGCGGGGACGCTCACGATCCATAGGCATAACGGAGAACCTCCTTCTCAATCAAATAGGGCCGTCTTCAGAACGGCAGATCGCCGTCATCATCGGCCAGTTCCGCGAACTGGTCGCCTCCGGCAGGGGCGGCGTAGCCGCCGGAGAACTGCTGGGCAGGAGCGGCATAGCCGCCGTTGGAAGAGGCGGGGGCATACCCGCCGCCCTCTCCATCCCGCCGGGAATCAGCGAAATAGATGTTGTCAGCCACCACTTCGGCGGCAGTGCGCTTATTGCCCTCCCGGTCCGTATAAGGCCGGATCTGGAGCCGGCCCTCCACCACGGCCAGGCGGCCTTTGGTGAAATAACGGCTGACGAATTCAGCGGTCTGGCGCCAGGCCACAACGTTGATAAAATCGGTCTCCCGCTCGCCGGTCTGGCGATTCTTGAAATCCCGATCCACCGCCAGGCGCAGGGTGGCCACATTGACGCCGCTGGGGGTGGTCCTCAGCTCCGGGTCAGCCACCAGCCGGCCCATGAGTACGATGCGGTTGAGCATTTCCGCCCCTCCTCAGTCCTCGTCCTTGCAGACGATGATGGAGCGCATGATTCCATCCGTAATACGGAGCACACGGTCCAGCTCGGCGGGGAACGCGGGGGCGGCCGTGAAGGTCATCAGCACGTAGTGCCCGTTGGTCTGGTCCTGGATGGGGTAGGCCAGAGTGCGGCTGCCCCAGTCATCCACCTCCACCTGGGTGGCATTGGCCTCGGCCAGCGCCTTGAACTTCTCCATCAGGGCGGCGGTGTCCTCCTCGTTCTTGCGGGGATCGATGATATAGAGTGCCTCATAGTTTCCGCTCAGTTTTGCCATTTTCTTGCACCTCCTTATGGTCTTGTGGCCCCCGGACCTGTACCGGGAGCAAGGAGCTCTGTCTCAAAATTCCATAGACAGGCTATATTATTATACCGAAATCTCCGCAAATGTCAAGGAATTTTTCCTCTTTACCCATTGCCCAGAAGTGCGCCCGTATTCCTCCCTGCTCAGCAACCGGTGGGCCATATCGTCCCGAAAGATCCACCGGTCATGATTCATAAAATGGTGCGCCCGGGCAAAACAGCTGACCAGCGCTGTCATATGGTTGTCCATTGTATCTCTC
>JAQXNP010000193.1 GCA_029098065.1 Clostridiales bacterium
GCAGCGGATCGGTGGAGCCCTCCACGTGGATGACATTGGGATCATCAAAACAGCGGACCACGTGGACGATGGCATTGCACTCCCGGATATTGGCCAGGAATTTATTGCCCAGGCCCTCGCCTCTGGAGGCTCCTTTCACCAGTCCCGCGATGTCCACAAACTCGATGACGGCGGGGGTGGTCTTTTTCGGATGATAGAAAGCGCTGAGCCAGTCCAGCCGGCTGTCGGGCACCGCCACCACGCCCACGTTGGGGTCGATGGTGCAGAAGGGGTAGTTGGCGCTCTCCGCGCCGGCGTTGGTGATGGCATTGAACAGGGTTGATTTGCCCACGTTGGGCAGACCCACGATACCTAATTTCATAAAGCTCTGTATCTCCTTTATTTTCAATCGGTTCAACTGCTCAAGCGGCGGCGCCCGCCCCCTTTGTGCGGGCCGTCCCGGGGCCAGATGGCCCGGCCGGAACAGCCGGAGCGGATGAAACCGCACTTTTACGGCTTTTATTGTAACATGACCGTTCCCGTTTCTCAATAGCGAAATGTGCTCAAACCGGCAATGAATTACCGGGGAACACCTCAAAATCCCCGCGTTTGCCGGCTTCTCCATCCCTCAGCGCTCTGACGGACCCGGCCCCAAAATATTATGCCTGGACTTGATCTGTTCCCCCGCGTATAATAATATAATATCGATATATTTCCCAGCAACAGCAGCGGCATCTGGGCGGGAGGGACCGCATGCCTTCCCGCCGCGGATAGAAACAGGAGGGGCTGTCAATATGATTGATTTCAACAAAAAGAATGGCTTTATCTGCGACATGGACGGTGTGATCTACCACGGAAATCAGATTCTTCCCGGGGTGGCGGAATTTATCCAGTGGCTGCATGACGAACAGAAGGAATACCTGTTTCTGACCAACAACAGCGGCTATACTCCCAGGGAGCTCAATCAGAAGCTGGCCCGCATGGGGCTGGATGTCCCCGAGGAGCACTTTTACACCAGCGCCTTGGCCACCGCCGCTTTTCTGAAGGAACAGGCCCCCGGCTGCTCTGTGTTCGCCATTGGGGAGGCCGGTCTGTTCAACGCCCTCTATGACGCGGGCATCACCATGAACGACGTGAACCCGGATTACGTGGTGATGGGGGAGGGGCGGACCTACTCTCTGGAGACCCTGACCAAAGCCACCAATCTGGTCCTGGGCGGCGCCAAGCTCATCGGGGCCAACTCCGACGTGTCCGGCCCCATCGAAAACGGAATTGCGCCCGCCTGCCGCGCTCTGGTGGCTCCCATCGAGATGGCCACCGGCACACAGGCCTATTTCTGCGGCACTCCCACCCCCCTGATGATGCGCACCGGCCTCCGCCTTCTGAACTGCCACTCGGGGGACGCGGTGATGGTGGGGGACCGCATGGACACTGACGTGATCTCCGGCATGGAGAGCGGCATGTCCACCGTATTGGTCCTCTCCGGCGTATCCACCCGGGAGACTCTGAAAACATACGCCTACCGCCCCTCCGTGGTCCTGGACGGCGTGGGAGATATCGTGAAGCTGGCCCGCGCATCAAAATAAGGGGGACGGAGGCGCCGCCCCGGTTGTGAAAAGCGCCGCGGAAAGCCTCCGGCGTCTCCCTCCGAATTGGGGCAGTTGCCCATTCACAAACCGGGTGGTTTCGGATATAATAGACTAACTTTCAAAAAAGGGGGGTCTTTTCCATCCGTATAATAAAATCCGCCGTCCGCCACCCCGAGCTGGTGGCCATCGATGGCTCCGACGGCAAGATCTATTTCGGCGGAAAGGCCGACTGGTTTTCTGCTCCCCCCCAGCGTCCCCTGCGGGAGGGTGCGGTGGTGGCCGCTGAGATCCTCTCCTATCTGGCGGCCACCCGGGACAATCTGTGGGATCTCTATCCCCCCGGACAGCGCCGGACTCAGGTGGAATTTGAGGGGCTGGCCGAAAAGGTTCAGAATTTTATTTCTCCCTATGAGAGAGGACAGGTCTGCCTCAGCGGCTTTGTGGACGGGCTTACCGCCTACACCGATCATGCCGGCCACCGGCTGGTCTTCAACGTGCTGGATATCCCCGCCGACCGGTCCAAGCGGCCTTCCGCCGACCGGTGCGAGGGATTTATTGACGACGCCATGAATCGGGACAGTCCGGTTGCCTTCCTCACCCGCAGCCACGGCTCCCGGGAGGGAGAAGTGGTCTATCACTGGTCCCTGATCGTCAGGCGCGCGGGCAGCAAGGTGCTCCTGGCTGACAACGGCACCCAGACCTCCATGGACTTCCGCCTCTGGCACGACACCACCACCCTGGGCGGCGGACTGGTGTTCGTCATCCGCAAGCCGCTGTGACATACCTGTTCTGGTGGTGTCTGGCCCTGAGCCTGCTGGACTTCCTCCTGATGGGCGCAGACAAGCGCCGGGCGAAAAAGGGTCTCCGGCGCGTTCCGGAAAAGACCTTCTTTCTCATTGCCCTGCTGGGCGGAACGCCGGGGGCCGTTCTGGGCATGTACGCCTTTCACCATAAAACCCGGCACTGGTATTTCAAATGGGGCCTGCCCGCCATTCTGCTCCTCCAAGCGGCCGCTCTGTTCCGGTTCCTCCCGGCAATCCGATAAAAAGCATCGACCGGCGCGGCCCCCCCAGGGGCCCCGCTTGTCGGCCCCCAGCTGGCCCCCGGACGCCGTTTTCCCACGCCCGCGGCCAAGGAAGGGCTGATGAGT
>JAQXNP010000194.1 GCA_029098065.1 Clostridiales bacterium
AATTCTTCCTCGGTGCAGTCAGGGCCCACAAAGGTGGTCTCGATGCCCATCTTGGCCATGGTCACCGAGATGAGGTTGAAGGTGCCCCCGTAAATGGAGGAGGAGGCCACGATATGGTCGCCGCAGTTGCAGATATTGAAGAGGGCAAAGAAGTTGGCCGCCTGGCCGGAAGAGGTGAGCATGGCGGCGGAGCCGCCCTCCAGCTGGCAGATCTTGGCCGCCACATAGTCGTTGGTGGGGTTCTGGAGGCGGGTGTAGAAATACCCGCTGGCCTCCAGGTCAAAGAGCTTGCCCATATCCTCGCCGGTGGCGTATTTGAAGGTGGTGGACTGGACGATGGGAATCTGCCGGGGTTCGCCGTTGCCGGGTGTGTAGCCTCCCTGGACACAGATGGTCTCGATGCGCTGATTGCTCATACTGTCTTGCTCCTTTCGGTATTGGGGATAAAAAACAGCTTTCGTCCCAAAGTGTTGCTTTGAGACGAAAGCCGTAAAACTTCCGCGGTACCACTCAAATTGCGCCGGTCCGAACCGGACGCCCCTCATAGGGCCCAGCAGCCCTTCCGCCCTGACGCGGCGCGTTCGGGAAGGCCCTACCGGCTTCATGCCCTCGAACCCTCCAGCTCAGGAGCCATAGGACCTGGAGACCCTTGCCGCCGGCTCTCACCCTCCGCCGGTTCTCTGGGGGCGCCTGTCTCCGTCCCTCTCCTTCATCGCTTTTGGCATCATTATAGGGTGCCCGGGCTGGTTTGTCAAGGAAAACCCTGTTTGCAAAAGCCTCCCCGCTATGATACACTGCCTCTGAAAACCGCTTCCGGCTGTTTTTTGCCGGAATCCTTTCCCGCAACCCATAGTTGCGCGATAATTGGTGGCCGCAACCCGGCTTTTCCGGTAGGATAACGCCATCCAGCGAAGGAGGTATGGTCATATGCGAATCACCCTGTTCACCACAATCATCAGCCTGGTATTCTGGGTTCCCCTGATCCTTCTGTTCGTGCTGATCGTCAAGGCCCTGCTCAAGTACATCCGCTCCTCCGGCCCCCGCCCGGAGGACCCGGCCGCGGGAAAAACCCTGGGCGAGGCTCAGAAGGCCCGGCGAACCTCCTGCGGCATGACCCAGGAGTTTGTGGCAGAGCGTCTGGGTGTCAGCCGGCAGGCCGTCTCCAAATGGGAGAACGGCACCTCCGACCCCAGCACTTCCAACCTGCTGGCACTGGCCAGACTCTACGGCGTCTCCGTGGAGGAACTGCTGGCCGGAACGGAGGGGCAGGCATAAAAACAGGCGGCGCCGTCGGCGCCGCCTGAAACTGTCTCAAAGCCTCGCAGAGTTCGCGCCCGCAGGTGCGAATGAAATGGAATCCATTTTCTCCGGCGACATGTGCGTCGGAGAAAATACATTACGGCCCGCAAACGTGGGAGCCGTACGCCTTTGGCGGACGGCGAGTGCGCTGCGGCGGGCCGCGTCCCTTTTGTCAAAAAAGCTCTGCTTTTTTGACAAGCTGAGGCGCCGCCTGTCCGTTCACAGCGTTTTTGCCTTTTCCAGCAGGAACTGCCGGAGCCACGCCCCCGTCTCCGGATGATCCAGAGCAAAGTCAATGGTGGCCTCCAGAAAGCCCTTCAGGTTTCCGGTGTCGTAGCGGCGGCCCTCAAAGTCCACCGCCACCATCTTCTCCCGGCCGCACAGGGTCTTGAGTCCGTCGGTGAGCTGGATCTCCCCGCCGTAGCCGGGGGCCTGGTTCTCCAGAATGTCAAAGATCCCCGGCCGCAGCACATACCGGCCCAGGATGGCATAGTTGGAGAACTTCTCCGCCAGCGTAGGCTTCTCGTTCATGTCGGAGACGGAGAAGATCCGCTCCTCCAGAGGGGAGACCTTCACCGAGGAATACTTGGAGATGGCCTCATCCGCCACCTGCTGGACGCCCACCGCCGAGGCGTCATACTTCTCGGCGGCGGCGATGAGCTGGCCGATGACCGGCCTTGAGGCCCGCATGATGTCGTCCCCCAGCAGGACCGCAAAGGGCTCGTCCCCCACGAACCGCTTGGCCCGCCAGATGGCGTGGCCCAGCCCCTTGGTCTCCTTCTGGCGGACATAGAAGACATTGGCAAGGTCGGCCGCCCGCCGGACTTCCTCCAGCTCTTTCTCCTTGCCGGAGGCCTCCAGACGGCGCTCCAGTTCGGGATAGTAGTCGAAATAGTCGTCCATGGCCGACTTGGCCCGGTTGGTGACGATGAGGATATCCTCAATGCCGGCGGCCACCGCCTCCTCGACGATGTACTGGACCACCGGCTTGTCCACCATGGGCAGCATCTCCTTGGGCACCGTCTTGGTGGCCGGGAGCATCCGGGTCCCCAGGCCGGCGGCAGGGATGACAGCCTTGCGTACCTTCTTCATATGTAGACCTCCTGACTTCAGCGTTCAGATGGCGGAAAGCCGTCGCTCCGGAATCATGGTGCGGAAATATCTCACACGGGGCAGAACATAGAGCAGGAGCATCCCCAGCACATAGCAGGCCCCCAGTTCCCCCAGTCCCACGGTCAGGCCGTTGAACACCCAGGCGGCGGGGAGGGCGGCGGTAAAGCCTCCCGCCTCGGCCCAGCCGATGGTGAAGCCCACCAGCACCGCGTTGCAGATCACCGGAGGCAGAGGGGCCATCCACCTGTTTTTTACCCGGCTGGTCCAGAGGGCGGCAATGAGTGTGGCCGCCGAGCCCACCACGATATCCAGCGGGCCGTACGGGGAGAGCAGATTGGTGATGAGACATCCCACAAATAGTCCCGGCACTGTGGCCGGGAACAGGAAGGGCAGTACGGTGAGAGCCTCGGCAAAGCGGAACTGGATGGGCCCGAAGGTGAGCCCGAAGATGTTGCCGAAATAGCTCATCACGGCGTAGAGGGCGGCCACCATGGCCGCCAGGGTCAGATCCCGGGTGGAACATTTGCGCATAAGAACAAGACCTCCATTTTTTGTTTAGAATATGTGCGCCCCATACAGGGCCGGAGGTCCCTTTCCCCGGGGGCATGGCGCAGCGCCCCCGGACGGCATTCTCTCCGGCCGTTGGACTGGGTGGGGAACCAGTCGAGGGCATTATACCACAGACCGCTTCAAAAAGGAAGAGGGGCCGGAGGCTTTCATCCTCCGGCTCCTCTCAAAAGGGCGTCTGATTCACCGCTGGGGCAGGTACTCCAGGGGATCCACGCTCACTCCGTCCCTGGTCATGGACAGGTGGAGGTGGGACGCCTCCGCGCTCTCGGCGATGGCGGTGGCCCCCACCGAGCCGATGATATCCCCGGTACGCACCGTGTCTCCGATCTCCACCGCCGGCACCTCCTCCAGATTGGAGCAGGTGCTCATCACGCCGTCGGCGTGGAGGATGACCACGGTGGAGCCCATCAGGTCATCCTGATAGATGTCGCTCACGGTCCCCCCTGCGGGAGCCATCACCTGGGTGCCCGCGGGGGCGGCGATGTCGATGCCGTCGTGGGCCCGCCAGTCCCCCATGGTCTCGTCATAGGCCAGGGTCTCCACCGCATAGCCCCGCAGCACCTCGCCCTTCACCGGCCAGGTAAAGACAGAGGCGGTCGCCGTCCCCATCTCCCCTCCCGTGGTCTGAGGGGCCTGAGTGGCCCGGGGCGTGGGCTGGGCCGTGGGGGCCGGAGTCTGAACCGGCCCGGGTGCCGCTGTGGCGGGCGGTTCCGCTGTGGGACGGGCCGTGGGAACGGCTGACACCGTCACTTTGGCCGGTCCGGCCACAGTCTGATCCGCTTCACCGGTATTGGAAAAAAGATAATAGCCCGAGACTCCAAGCGCCGCGACGCACAGGAGGAGGACTATGTAGAAGCCCTTCCCCGCCATGAAGTCTACGACGCGGTCTTTTATCGGTCGTTTCATTGGTTTTTAACACCTCCAAGGCTAAGTTTTGCCTGCTCCGTTCTCCTTTATACCCCTTTCTTCAAAAAGTTCTTGACTTTATTTCTGCCGCCGGGGTATCATGCATTCACCCGGGCCGAAAAAATTCCCGGGCTGCCGCGTTTTTCGTACTTTCTCTCCGGGTTTTCGGCGTTTGAATCATCTTAACCGTTTTTTAATGATTCGTTTACATTTCTTTCTTGTTCCCATGGTATACTGCGGACGATAGCGGATGCTGAGAAACATTCCAAACATTCAGGTTTTCGAAGGAGAATCCATATGGCAGAACAGACCGCCGGGACCTCCGTCCAGGAGAAGCCCAAGTTCCAGGCACCAAAGAAGAAAAAAAAGTGGGTCAAGCGGCTCGTCATCATCGTGGTCCTTGTGGCTGTGCTGGCCTTGATCCTGAGCCAGTGCATGAATCAGGGCAGGCAGGGACTGGCGGGCGGATACATCCCCGCTGCCGCCTCCATCCAGGATATGACTGTCACCGTCAGCGGTCCGGGCACGATTCAGCCCAACGACTCCTATAAGGCCACCACTCTGGTCAAGGGGGAGATTCTTTCCGCTCCGTTCGAAGAGGGGGACGCCGTCCACAAGGACGATGTGCTCTTCACCATTGATGCCAGCGACGTGGAAAGCTCCATCAAGCAGGCCCAGACCAGCGTGGAACAGGCCAAGTTGTCCGTTCAATCGGCCCAGCTCAACTATGACAGCCTTCTGCGCACCCGCCGGGACAATGCCGAGGATCGCCAGGTGAAGGCCAACGCCGCCGGCGTGATCAACAAGCTCTATGTGGACCCCGGAGACAATGTGAGCATTGGTACCCCGATTGCTGAGATCCTGGATCGGGACAACATGAAGCTCACCGTCCCCTTCCACTCCTCTGACGCCGCCTCCCTCTTTGCGGGACAGACGGTCACCGTCACTGTCAGCGGTACCGCGGAGACCCTCTCCGGCACCATTTCCGAGATCGCCGCCACCGACTCGGTGGGAGCCGGCGGCACCCTGACCCGCAATATCACCGTAGTGGTGCGCAACCCCGGCGCCCTCTCCGAGTCCTCCTCCGGCACCGTCCTGGCGGGCGGCGTCTCCTCCGCCGCCTCCGGCACCTTTACATACAACGTCAGCAAACAGCTGGTAGCCAAGTACTCCGGCGAACTGCAGACTCTCTCCATCAAAGAGGGAGACCGGGTGACGGAGGGCCAGGTGGTGGGCGAATTCAAGGAGACCGACATGCAGGACCAGATCGACGCCGCCGCCATCTCTCTGGAAAACGCCAAGCTCACTCTGGAGAATGCCCAGGACACCCTGGCCCGGGCCAGGGACAATCTGGACGACTACACCATCACCTCTCCGATCGACGGCACGGTCATTGAGAAAAACTATAAAGCGGGGGACAATATCGACCCCTCCAGCGTCTCCTCCGGAGCCGCGGCCTATATGGCGGTGATCTATGATATGTCCCGTCTCACCTTCGACCTCAATGTGGATGAACTGGATGTGGTCAAGCTGAAGGTTGGGCAGAAAGTGCTCTTCACCGCAGACGCGCTGGACGGGCAGTCCTTCACCGGCATCGTGGAGAAGATCAACATCAACGGCACCACCGTCAACGGGCGGACCACCTATCCCGTCACTGTGTCGGTGGACGGAGACGGACTCACCCTCGCCGGCTCCGGGCTTTATCCCGGAATGAATGTCTCCGCCAACATCATCGTGGAAGAGGTGGGCTCCGTCCTGACCATCCCGGTGGACGCCCTCTCCCGGGACGGCACCGTCCTGGTGGCCGGCGAGGGCGCCCTGAACGACAAGGGCGAACTGGTCGATCCCTCCAAGCTGGAAAGCCGGGAGATCACCGTGGGCCACAGTGACTCCGACTATATCGAGGTCCTCTCCGGGCTGGAGGAGGGCGAGACCGTCTACATCCAGAACAACGCCTCCAGTGTCATGTCCATGATGATGGGAGGCTGAACCTTGGAACATCTCATCGAGCTCAGAGACGTCTACAAGATCTACCAGATGGGCGATGAGGCAGTCCATGCCCTGGACGGCATCAGCCTCACCATTGACCGGGGGGAGTTCGTGGCCATCGTGGGCTCCTCCGGGTCGGGCAAGTCCACCGCCATGAACATCATCGGCTGTCTGGACGTGCCCACGTCGGGCACCTATCATTTGGCGGGAGTGGATGTTTCCACCATGGATGATGACCAGCAGGCGGAAATCCGAAACAAAATGCTGGGCTTCATTTTCCAGCAGTACAATCTGATTCCGAAGCTCAATGTCCAGGAAAACGTGGAGCTGCCGCTTCTCTACGCGGGCGTGGGCGCGGAGGAGCGCCACCAGCGGGCCATCCACGCCCTGGAGCGGGTGGGGCTGGCCGACAAGCAGAAAAACCTGCCTTCCCAGCTTTCCGGCGGGCAGCAGCAGCGGGTATCCATCGCCCGGGCTCTGGCCGGAAGCCCGTCGGTGATCCTAGCCGATGAACCGACCGGCGCTCTGGATTCCCGCACCGGCCGGGAGGTCCTCGCCTTCCTTCAGAAACTCAACGCCGAGGGAGATACGGTAGTCCTCATCACCCACGACAATTCCATCGCCGTGAGGGCCAGGCGCATTGTCCGTCTCCAGGACGGGCGGATCATCTACGACGGCGACGCCCACGACCCCCGGGCCGTGGTACAGCCGGTAGAGTTTGCCGGAGACGCCTCCTCAGAAGATGACGGCTTCGCCGCTCTTATTGGAGAGGGGGCGGCTGATTTATGAACTTCAGCCAGTCATTCCGCCTCGCCATCAAATCCCTGCTTACCAGCAAAATGCGGGCCCTCCTCACCATGCTGGGCATCATCATCGGCGTGGCCGCCGTCATCATCATCACCAGCCTGGGCAACGGGATGCAGAACTACATGAACCGTAAGTTTGAGCAGATGGGCTCCAATCTGGTTCAGGCCCAGGTAATGAATGACGGCTCCTCCCGCAGCGTAGACGCGGATGATATGTATCAGCTGGTGGATAAATACCCCCAGTATCTCTCCGGCGTGACCCCCTATCTCTCGGTCCAGGCCGTTGTGCGGCAGGGCACGGATGAGTTCAGCCACACCTCTGTCTATGGCGTCAGCGAAACCTTTTACAACGCGGAAAAGGGCGCCACCATGACGGGTTCCGATCTGGCCGCCGGCCGGTTCCTCTCCTATGTCGACGTGGAGCGGGTCCAGAGCGTTTGTGTCGTAGGGGCCTATCTGGAACAGGAGGCCTTCGGCGGGGATGCCCTGGGCAAGGTCCTGACCATTTCAGGCTCTCCCTTTACCGTGGTAGGCGTTCTGGACACCTTGGCAGACTTGACCGAGGGCAGCTCAGACGACACCATCTATGTCCCTTATACCTGCGCCGAACGGCTGGGCGCGGGCGGCCAGTTCTCCATCTATCTGTTTACCAGCACCAGCCGGGATACCGCCTCTGCCGCCAAGGGACTGGTGGAGAACCGGCTGTTCAAGACCTTTCAGGATACCGACTACTATTTCGTCATGACCTCCGCCGAAATGATGGACGCCATGGACTCCATGGTCAATCTGCTGATGGCCATCCTCACCCTCATCGCCGCCATCTCTCTGCTGGTGGGCGGCATCGGCATCATGAACATCATGCTGGTATCGGTCACAGAACGAACCCGCGAGATCGGCGTGCGCAAATCCCTGGGGGCCAAGCAGAAGGATATCCGCAGTCAGTTCATTATTGAGGCGGGCACCACCTCAGCCATCGGCGGGACACTGGGCATCATCCTGGGCATCATTATGGCCAATGTCATCACCAACGTGATCGCTTTCGTCCTCGGCACCGGCAACGATGGTTTCGTTGCCGTCCCTACCATCGGCGGCATTGCCGTGGCCTTCGGCGTATCGGTGGCCATCGGCATCCTCTTCGGCTACCTGCCCGCCAACAAGGCAGCCAGACTGAATCCCATCGACGCGCTGCGGTACGACTGATCTTCCAGAACAAGGAGCGACAGATATGAAAAAAATCTTCTTACCCGCCCTTCTCTGCGCGGCCATGGTGACCGCCATGCTCCCCGCGCCGGCCCAGGCCGCCTCCTCCACGGTTTCCGAGACCGAGATGGCCCAGGTCCTCGCCGCCCTGGATATCATGGTGGGAGACCAGAACGGCAACCTGAATCTGGATGACAGCGTCACCCGGGCCCAGTTCACCAAGCTCACCATCGCCGCCTCTCCCATGGGAGACAGCGTGGGGGCCGCCACCACCGTCTCCCCCTATCCCGATGTCCCCTATACGCACTGGGCCGCCCCTTATGTGGAGGCCGCCGTATCCGCCGGTTACGTCAACGGCTTCCTGGACGGCACCTTCCATCCCGATGAGACGGTGACTCTGGCCATGGGCGTCACCATGGTGACCCGCCTGCTGGGCTATACGGACACCGACTTTTCCGGCGCCTGGCCCTCCGGCCAGATGACTCTCTATCACAACCTGGATCTGGACGAGGGCATTTCCGCCGGCCAGGACTCCCCCATGACACGCCGGGACGCCATGTGCCTTTTCTACAATCTGCTCACCGCCAAGACCAAATCAGGGCAGGTCTATCTCACCACTCTGGGCCACTCTCTCACCGCTTCCGGGGAGATGGACCGTCTGTCTCTGATCAACTCCGCCATGAAGGGTCCGGTGATCCTTGACGGAGACTGGCAGAGCAAGGTGGACTTCCCCGTCTCCACCGCGAAGGTATACCGCAACGGCAGGGTCTCTTCTCTGGACGCCCTGCAGTCCAATGATGTGATCTACTGGTCGGGTTCCATGCGCACTCTCTGGGCCTATTCCAGCAAAGTCACCGGACTGTATCAGGCGGTAAGTCCTTCCTCCTCCAATCCCGCCTCCGTCACGGTGGCCGGCAAGACCTATGCCATTGAGACTTCCGATGCCGCCTACGCCCTGTCCAATCTGGGTTCCTTCAAAACCGGAGATTCAGTGACCCTTCTGCTGGGCCGGGACGGGGGTGTGGCCGCCGTGGTGCCGGCAGGCAGTGTCTCAGGCACCCGCTACGGCGTGGTCACCTCCGTCTCCAACAGCAGCTACACGGACACGGATGGGAACAACTACACGGCCAAGACCGTGACCCTTACCGCCACCGACGGAAACAGCTACTCCTATCCAGTGGGCGCCAACTCCTCCCTAAAAGCGGGCGACCTGATCCAGGTGACCACCGCCGGCGGCAGCGCCCAGGTCACCCGCCTGAGCCAGAGCTCCATCTCCGGCAAGGTCAATGCCGCCGCCACTCAGATCGGGACCTTCAAACTGGCCGATGACGTGGAGATCCTGGACATGAACTCCGATGGCGCCGCCCGCCGGATCTATCCCAGCCGTCTGTCCGGGATCCGTCTGGACAGCAGCGATGTGAAGTTCTACCGCAAAAACTCCTCCGGCGAGGTGGATGTCCTCATCCTGAACGACTTTACCGGCGACCTCTGCTCCTACGGCGTCCTCACCAGTGTCAGCGAGGTGGATCAATCCGCGGGCGGGATGTCCGCCCTCTACGGCAGCTACCAGTATGATGTGGGCGGGCAGACCTACACCTACGTCCTGCAAAACGGGGTTCTGAACCTCTCCACCGGTCCGGTGAAGATCGAGGGCAGCCTTCTCTCCCCCAACAAAATCTCCAAGCTCACCCCGGTGAAGCTCCAGTCTCTGGACAGCACCAGCGCCGTTGACCAGTCGGGCAATACCCTTCCTGTTTACGACTCTGCCGCGGTTTATGAACTGGAAAACAACGTCTACCGGCTCTCCAGCCTGGAGCGGGTCCGTACCGGCTATCACCTCACCGGTTACTATGACAAGGATCCCGCCGACGGCGGCTGCCTCCGGGTGATCGTGGCCCGTCCTGCCTGACGCTTGTCCCAACATTCAAAACAGCCGCCCTGATCCATATCATCAGGGCGGCTGTTTCCTATTCTCTGATCCGGTTCCTCACAGGGCCAGCCCGACACACCACATGGCTGTGGCCAGCAGAGCGCCGATGGCGATGTAGCCGGGAGCAGGTATTTTCTGATACCAGCGGGTCTGATTCTTTTTCACGTACCCGTCTGCCACCCGGCGCGCCTCCTCCACCACCTGCTCTGC